>JBCCHV010000004.1 GCA_039028635.1 Acidobacteriota bacterium | reverse complement strand
GGCGGGGCGGGGCGGCGGCGCTTCCGACTCCTACCAGGTAAAGGAGATATTGCCCAGCGCGCGACGTCCGAGGAGGTCGCCGCCGAAGGACTGCCAGTGCTGGTTGTCGGTGACGTTGGAGATGTTGACCCCGACCTTCCAGTTGTCGGTGATGGCGTAGTTCCCGCCGACGTCGATGGTGTAGTAAGAGTCGACATCACCCTGGAACGGACCCACCGCCCAGCGGAACTCATCGACGAAGCGGAAGCCGAGGTCGAGATCGAAGGCGTCCTTGGCGTAGCCGAAGCTGATCCCGCCCTTGTGCTCCGGAGTGTTCGGCAACAGGATGTTGTCGAAGCCGGAACCGGCGTTCTTGATGTCGAAGTCGAACCAGGAGTAGTTGAGGTTGTAGCTCCAGCCGTTGCTGAAGTAGTTGTTGAGACCGAAGTCGATTCCCTGGGTGTCGACCTCACCGAAGTTGGTGTAAGACACCGCCGCGATGATGTTGGAGCCGTCGAGGTTGTTGGTCAGGGTCGGCACCAAGCCGCGAATGACCGTCGCCAGCGCGTCCGGAATGCCCGCCGGAGCCTGCCAGGGCCCGAAGTTGCTGTTGACCCGCCCCAGCGGCGTGCCGAGCTGCGGAATCAGGTCGGTGATGAAGTTCTCGTTCTGGCTGTTGTAGTAGTCGAGGGTGACGTAGGCCTTGCCGCCCACGATGCCGCTGTAGCCGACCTCGAAGGTCTGCGTCTCCTCGAGCTCGAGGTCCTCGTTGCCGACCGCGATCACCGGCGTGACGCCGAGACCGCAGTCGAGACCGACGCGACCGCACACGCCGAGGTTGATCAGCGAAAGATCGGCCGGCGGAGCCACCGGAGCCTGCAGGAAGAACTCCGAGTAATTGGCCACCTGGAAGGCTTCGTTGTAGGTGAAGCGCAGGGTGTTGTTGGAGTTGATGCCGTACACCAGTGAGGCCTTGGGCGAGAACTGCGAATCGTGCAGCGAGCTGTCGTCGAAGCGCCCGGCGATCACGAACTTCCAGGAGTCGTTGATGTCGTAGTCGAGCTGCCCGAAGACCGCCGACTTGTCCGAATCGACGGGCTGGAAGACCAGCGTCTGGCGACCGGTGCGGGGATCGAAGGTGTCGATCTCCTCCTCACTGTAGGAAGCACCGGCGACGATGCGGGCACGGTCGTCAGCGAAGTTCCAGTTGGTCTGGAACTCGAGCTGGTAGTTGTTGGTGTCGAGCACCAGGTTGGCGCCGGAGCTCAGGGCCGTCTGCTCGGGAGCGTCGCGTTTGTTGTAAGAGCCCAGCAGGTTCCAGCGCTGGGCCGAGTAGTTGACGCGCCCGTAGGTGCGCTCGATGTCGAGCTGCTGCACCCGACCGATGCCGGTCTGGGCGGTGACACCCTCGGAGCTGGCGAGGCCGACATCGAAGGTCAGCAGGTCGCTGTCGCCGATGTACTTGTCGAGGCGCACGCTGCCAAAGGAGATGTCGACGCTGTCCTCCGGATTCAGCGGCACCGCCTCCTGTGGCAAGCAATCGGTCGTGATGCCACCACCGCAGGGAATCGCGTACTCGGCCTGGCCGTTGCGCGAGCGGGTGAAGTCACCGCTATCGCGGATGCCACCCTGCAGCTTGAGGTACCACTCGCCACCGAGGGCGGTGGCGTAGCGCGCATCGGCGTTGGTGGTCGACACCTCGCCGGCAGCGATCCGCAGCTTGCCGCCCTGGCTGTCCTTGGGTCGCTTGGTGGTCAGGTTGAGCACGCCGCTCGAGGCATTGGCCCCGTAAAGGGCGGCGCTCGGACCGTGCACGAACTCGACCCCCGCCAGGTCGTCGAGGGGGAAGGTCATGGCCGGCCATTCCTGGGATCCGAGGAAGGGCACCGAAGGGTTGCGGCCGTCGATCAGCACCGCGACACGGCGATTGAGGGAGCTGTTGAAGCCGCGGGTGTTGAAGTTGTAGTCGTAGAGACCACTCTGGGTGACCTCGGCACCGGGCGTGAACTCGAGGAGCTTCGGAAGCTGACCGTGGGAAGCTTCGCGCTCGACCTCTTCGGCGGTGATGTAGGTCACCGCCGCCGGCGCTTCGACGATGCGCTCGGCACGTCGCGACGCCGAGAAGACCGTGATGGTCTCGACGAAGGTGACGTCCCAGTCGACTTGCTGGGCCACCGTCGCCGTAGCGCCGGCGGTCACCTCGACACCCTCCTGGAGGGCGGCGTTGTCGCCCAGGGTATAGCTCACCGTGTAGGTCCCCGGGGCCACACCATCAAAAGAATAATTACCGCTGTTGTCCGTGACGGTGGCGTCTCCGGCTCCCTCGAGAACGACGGTCACCCCGCCCACGGCACTGCCATCGGCACGGGTCACGGTTCCCTCGATCCGGCCGCTGTCCTGTGCCGCGGCGACCCCCGTCAGCACCAACATGCATCCCAACACCAAGCTGACGATCCGCTTGTTCATTCTTCCTCCCCTGGTCGTTAGTGTGCCCTCGAGCCCGCTCCCCAGGTCCGGCCTCAGGCTCGTCGCGAGCTGCCGCACGGTCTCTCCAGGGTCAGAGCCGGTGTTCGAAGATAAAAATAGACCCTGTCATATTACCTGAAGGGAAGCCGGCGCGGCGAGTTAAACGCCACGCCGACAGGAGTTTTTCCAGCGGTACAATGCTGCCGCGGCGGCTCGTCCGCCGGTTCGAGAACACCCCCTCGCGAAGCGGAGAGCGATCCGAGACCATGGAGCCGAAGCGTTACGTCGTGATGGGTGCCGGAGAAGTCGGGTTCCACCTGGCGCGCACCCTTTCGCAGGAAGGCCACCACGTCACCGTCATCGAGCGCGATGCCGGCCATGCCGAGCGCATCGAAGATCAGCTCGACGCCCTGGTCGTGGTGGGCAACGGCAGCCAGGTACGGGTGCTCGAGAAGGCCCAGGCCGAGGACTGCGATCTTTTCCTGGCGGTGTCCTCGAACGACGAGGCCAATCTCGCCGCCTCGCTGCTCGCCAAGCGGCTGGGGGCCCAGCGCTGCGTCGTGCGCATGGGCACCGGTAGCGAAGTGGTGCGCCGCCGCAAGGTCTACGAGGACGCCTTCGGCGCCGACCTGCTGCTCTCCACCCAGCTCCTCACCACCAGCCGCATCGTCAATCGCTATCGCGGCTTCGACACCACTGCCGTGGAGTACTTCGCCGCCGGCCAGGTACAGCTGCGCAAGGTCGCCCTGGACGCCGCTTCGGCCCTGGTCGAGCAGCCGCTGCGCGATGTCTCGCTGCCGGCCGACAGCCTGGTGGTGGCGTTCTTCCGCGGCGACGAGCTGATCATCCCCTCCGGCGACGACCGCGCCGAGGAAGGCGACGAGGCGCTCATCCTCGCCGGCACCGATTCGATCGCCCAGGTCGAGCGCATGGTGACCGCCAAACCGGCGCCGATGGGCAGCGTCGTGATCGCCGGCGGCAGCCGCACCGGCCAGTTGGTGGCGGAATCTCTCGCCGGCCTGGGAGCCAAGATCACCCTCATCGAACGCGACCGGCGCCGTGCCCAGGTCCTGGCAGCGGATTTTCCCTGGCTCCACGTCCTCCACGGCGAGGCCACCGACCTCGCCCTGCTCAAGGCCGAGCGGGTCGAGTCGGCACACTTCTTCGTCGCCGTCACCGGCAACGACGAGAGCAACCTGATGGCGAGCCTGCTGGCCCAGGAGCTCGGGGTACCGAACGTCCTCGCTCTGGTCGACCGCGCCGAGACCTCGCATCTGTGGCGGCGACTCGGTCTGATGCAGGTGTTCTCGCCCCGCTCCCTCGCCTACGAGCGTATTCACGAGTACATCGACAGCGGTTACAGCGCCAACATCGTCTCCCTGCAACGCGGCGCCGCTCAGGTGATCGAGCGCCGCCTGCACCCGGCGAGCCCCGCCGCCGGCGTCACCCTGGCCGAGATGAAGCCACCACGGGGCGTCATCGTCGGCGCCGTGGTGCGCGGCCGCAAGGTCTTCGTGCCCCGCGGCAAAGACCGCCTCGAGGCCGGCGACCTGGTGATCCTCTTCGTGCGCGAGGAAGAGCTGCCGACGGTCCGCCTGCTCTTCCCGGGCATCGATCGCCCCCAATGAGCCCGCGTCCGGTCCTCAAGATCCTCGGCCGGCTAGTGCTGGTGCTGGCCGCGGCGCTGCTCTTCCCCACCGTCTGCTGCCTGATCTACGGCGAGCGCGAATCGGCCTTCGCCTTCCTCGCCTCGGCGGCGATCACCGCCGTCAGCGGTGCCGTCATGATGCTCCTCGGCAGGCGCGCCGGCAGCACCCTGTACCGGCGCGAGGGCATTCTGATCGTCGTCGGCGGATGGGTGCTGGCCTCCGTCTTCGGGGCCCTCCCCTACCTCCTGTCGGGCACCCTGACCACGCCCGTCGATGCCCTCTTCGAGGCCGCCTCCGGCTTCACCACCACCGGCGCGACGGTGCTGCCGGCGATCGAGCAGGCCGGCTACGGCATTCTGTTCTGGCGTTCCTTCACCCAGTGGCTCGGCGGCATGGGCATCATCGTCCTGTTCGTCGCCCTGCTGCCCGAGCTAGGGCCCGGCGCGCGCTTCCTCTACAAGCTCGAGGTTCCCGGACCGACGGCCGAGGCCCTGCAGCCGCGCATTCGCGACACGGCGGGCGTCCTGTGGCGCATCTACCTCCTCCTCACGGCCGCCGAGACCGTCCTGCTGATGCTCTGTGGCATGAACCTGTTCGACGCCTTGACCCACACCTTCTCCACCCTCTCGACCGGCGGCTTCTCGCCACGCAACGACTCCGTGGCAGCCTTCGAGTCCCCCTGGATCCACCTCGTCATCGTCGTCTTCATGATCCTCGGCGGGGGCAACTTTTCGCTCTACTACGGGATGCGCAAACGGCGCGGCTGGAACCTGTTGCGGGACTTCGAGTTTCGCCTCTATCTCATCCTGATCGCCATCGCCTCGCTGGTGATCGGCTGGGACCTGGTGCGCTCCGGCGCCTACCAGCTCACCGCCTGGCTGCCCATCGACGCCGTCTTTCAGGTGGTTTCCGTGGTCACCACCACCGGCTTCGCCACCCAGGACTTCGACACCTGGCCCAACCTCTCACGCATGCTGCTGGTAGCGCTGATGTTCGTCGGCGGCTGCGCCGGCTCGACCACCGGCTCGATGAAGGTCATGCGCATGCTGGTGGGTCTCAAGACGGCCTTTCGGGAAGTGCGCCTGTCCTTCAGTCCCAACACCGTCGCCTCGGTCTTCGTCGGCGGCAAGGCGGTGCCCGAATCCGTCGTGCGCAGCGTCACGGGCTTCTTCATCTTGTTCATCTCGAGCTGGGGCCTCGGCGTCGTCCTCCTCACCCTCGGCGGGCACTCGCTGGTCACCGCCGCCTCGGCCTCGATCGCCGCCATCGGTAACATCGGCCCCGGGCTCGATGCCGTGGGGCCGAGCATGAACTTCGCTTTCTTCGCCGCCTGGGAGAAACTGTTGCTGATCCTCATGATGTGGCTCGGTCGACTCGAGGTCTACTCGATCGCCGCCCTCTTCGTCTTCCGGTTCTGGCGCCGATGAGCCTTCACCTCACCCTGATCCCCGGCCGCTGGGCGGCCTGTCGCCTTCCCGCTTCGGCCGAGATTCCCGACTGGGCGACGCGCTCGACGGTGTTCTGGAACCTCACCCGCACTCGCGACGAGCTGTCGATCCTGTGCCCCGAGGAAGACGTGCCACCGGAGATCCGACACCAGGGCAACTGGTGCCTGCTGCGTTTCGAGGGACCGTTCGAGTTCTCCGCCACCGGCGTGCTGGCCTCGGTCGCCGATCCGCTGGCGGCGGCGGGAGTCAGCCTGCTCGCCATCGCGACCTATGACACCGACTACGTCTTCCTGCCAGGAGACGACCTCGAAAAAGCCCTCGCCGCCCTGGCCGACGCCGGCCACCACATCCATCGTCCTTAGGCTCGGTTTCCACCGACTGGGGGGCGAATCGGGGAAAGGGCGGTGGCCTCCAGGGGAAGACCGGTGGCGACGGCAGCGTGCCGCCGGGCCAATCCGGGCCCGGTCGCAGCCTGCCGACGACGTTTTCGGCAACCGGCTAGGAGGGTTGCGGAGAAGACTGCTCGAAATTCCTGCGCGCCTGCTCCATGAAGCGCCCCATCTCGCGCACCATCGCTCCGGTGAGGGCATTCTCGCGCACCGCCTGCTGGAAGAGCAGCAAGGTGGCCATCGCCTCCCGGTGGAGCTCGACCGCCTGAAACAACGGCATCATCTCCTCAGCGAGGACCTGCATGTCGTGGCTGCGGCCGAGATCCGCCATCACCAGCGCCAGATCGATGGATACCAGGGCCGCATCATAGGCCTCGTCCTGAGTCACGAAGCGCTCCCGGACGCCCCGGAGTACCGTTTCGGCATCGCGCGGACGGCCCAGACCGCGCAAGATCTTGCCTTCGAGCCAGTCGGCGCGCTGCTGGGTCCAGAAATCTTCGAACCGGGCGTAGAGAGTCTTCGCCTCATCGAAGGCGGCGGCGGCGGGCTCGAATCGTTCGAGGTCACAGAGGCTATGAGCCACGTTGTGGCGCGCCATCAGGCAGAGACGAGCCTGCTCCTCCGGATCGAGTAGCTCGAGAGCCTCGCGGGCCGAAACCAGCGCCTTCTCGGATTCGCCCATCGCGCGGTAGAGCTCGCTGATGCTGAGCAGAGTACGGGCCACCCGCTCGTCATCACCCGCCAGGCGGCTGTGGAGGACGGCGCGCTCGAAGAGCGTTTCGGCCTCGTCGAAGCTGCGCTGGACACGGCGCAAGGTGCCCTCATAGGAATCGAGCTCGGCATAGACCAGCTTGTCCGTCACCCCTTCCATGCGCACCACCGAACGCGCCTGCCGGAAGAGAGCATCGGCGGTGCGCAACTCACCCAGAGCGCGCTGGGCGTTGGCCATATTGGCGAGGGCCTGGGTCTGTAGCTCGGCTCCGAAGGCGCGGTTCTGGCTCCACTGAGCCACCGTGTTGGCGAGCTCGGCGAAATGGAAGGCCTGGCGCGGATCGGCCGGAATGAAGCTGCGACTCTTGCGCAGCAGCTCCTCGGCCAGGAAGGGACTCCGGAAGCGCTTGTAGGCGCCGGTGACCCGCTCCAGGCGGCGGCCTTCCGGCAGGCGCAGCAGGGCCGTGAAGTCCTTGCGCGCCTCCCGGCGCTCGCGCTCGATGGCGCGTTGCTGGGCATCGGCCGAGGCCAGGCTCTTGTCGACCGCCGCGGAAACTCCTTCGCTGCCGCTGCCGCGAGCATCGCGACGCCAGGCGTCGATCTCGTCGCGACAGGTCGGGCAAAGAGCCGTCAGGTGTTCGAGAAGGGTCGCCGTTAGGACCGACGGGTGGAGCTCACCCCGGGTCACCGCCTGCAGCAGCTCCCGAGTCAGATGAATATCAATCAACCACAACCTCCTCCAAGGCATTGCGAAAGAGTGCCCTGTCGAAGGCTGCCGAAGCAATCGTCACACCTGTTCGAGGCCTGCCCCACCAGGCGTCATCGAGGCCCGGTCATTCGCGACCGATTCCCGCCGCGCGCACCAGATGCAGAGATCTGCCGCCGAGCGGCGGGAAGTACCTTCTCGAGGCCCTCACCGAACCCAAAATAACCGATTCACGCAACAGATGAAAGCAGAGGGTTCGTCGAGGGCCCTCCGAGATCAGCCGTTGGGGTCCATTCCGGAGCCCTGCTCGTTGCCGTTTCCACCGCTGTTGCTGTTGGAATTCGGATCCGTCGAGTTGCGGTCGAAACGCTTGCCCTGTCGCTCGGCGGTGCAGGCTGAGCACTCTCGGGCCGTCTCGGCCCGGTCCTCCCAACGACTCATCAATGCATCCCAGACGGTGCCAACGAAGGAGGCGACGAGGGTCGATTCCCGCGCCTCCTCTCGGCTGACCGGACCGGCCAGGACGACCGGAGCTGACAGGGAGACCACCACCAATGCAATGACGAGCGAACGAAAAATACGAGTCACGAGTCCTCCTCTCATCCAAGGCAGACCAAAGCACAGCACCATGCCCTACCGGACCGCCTTGTCGATTTGATTATCAATAGAGGTAACAAAAAGACGCCATCGAAGTGCTCACAACGGCGAAAAACCCCCGGAAAATGTACACCGAGGAGTATCGGCACCGAGGAGCGGCGGGGTAACCGGCGCACCGGCAACCCCGCCTCAGAGGCTCAGACTGTGGTCGCTCGTGGGGTGCAGCGCTCCACCATGTGGAGAGCTGAGGAGGAAGTCCGCGGCAGCTCGCGGGAAGCCCTACCCTGCGGACCTTCTTGGAAGGATTGGCAGCCGACATCGAGCCCGAGAGGCGAGGGCTGCACAGGGATTGTCCAACAACGAAACGAAGGGCCGGGGCCGAAGCCTGCGCCCGGCCGCGGAAGTACCACGGCTCTTCGAGGGGAGGGCGCCCCGGTCACTCCATCATCGCCAGAGGATCTCGGCGGCGGAACGAGGCGGCGGGGAGAGAGACGGGGTCAGTCGCCGGGAGCTCGCACCGTCAAAACCGGACAGGGCGCCTTCTGCACCACTCGCTCGGCAGTGCTGCCGAGGAGCAAGTGGGCCATTCCCGTCAAACCGCGAGTGCCCATCGCGATGAGATCGGCGTCGAACTCATCGGCGAGCTCGAGGATGCCGCTGGCGGAAGCGCCTTCGCGGCACTCGGTCTCTACCTGGTAACCCTCGGCGCGCAGCTTGTCCGCCGTCTCTTCGAGCTGGCGATTGGCCCGCGCTGCCACCTGGCCGAGGTTACGGAAGGCGGTGGGCACCGTACCGTAGGCGGTGTACTCCACCGGCAGGCTGAAGATGTGGACCAAAACCACCCGCAAGGTGTCACCGGCGCCGTGGAAGAGATGACGCGCCTGATGCACCGCACTTTCAGCATCGGCGGAAAAATCCGTCGGCACCACCACGGTACGCAGTGGAACGGGCGAGCTGTCGGCATGAACCGTCAACACCGGACAGGAGGCCCGCTGCACCACCCGCTCGGCGGTGCTGCCGAGCAGGAGATGCGACAGGCCCGAAAGCCCTCGGCTGCCGACGATCAAGACCTCCGGCTGACGCTCCTCGATCATCTCCAGAAGGCCCTGCGACGGGGTACCGATGCGCAAATCCAGATCGACCTCGCCCAGGCCTTGTGCAGCCTTCTCGAGACGGCCCATGGCGGCCGCCTGCAGTTCCTGCGAATAGTCGCCGGAGGCCGGCAGGTAAGACGCCACCTGGCTCGGCAGGGTCAAGACATGAACCAAGCGCAGGCGGCCGTGGAGCGCGTCGGCGAGCTCGCAGCCCCAGGCTACGGCGGCCTCGGCGGAGGGCGAGAAATCGGTTCCGACGGCAATCGTTGGAGTACGAACCAAGCTTTCGGAGCTCATGGTGAATCCTCCTGGGGAAGTCCAGCCCCAGGCTAGCGATCCGACTCTCCGAGCGCTTCACCCCGGCGGGTGGCTCGCCCTCCTCCCACGGGGCGGGGAGCCGCTCTTCGCCGTCCCTTGCGTCACCGCAGACAGCCGGTTAGGGTTCCGCTTCTCGAATCGAGAGAGGATTCACCATGACCGAAACAGCTCTGCAAGGCCCCATCCGGGTTCGCTTCGCCCCCTCGCCGACCGGCTTCCTGCACGTCGGCGGGGCCCGCACCGCGATCTACAACGACCTGCTGCGCGCCCACCTCGGCGGCGAGCTCATCCTGCGCATCGAGGACACCGACCGGGCGCGCTCGGACGAAGCCATGACGCGCCAGATCCAGGAAGCCCTCGAGTGGGTCGGCTGCCACTGGGACGAGGGGCCCGCCCTGCAGAGTGCCAGGGTCGAGCGCCACCGTGAGCGCGCCGCCGAGTTGCTTGCTCGGGACCTCGCCTACCGCTGCTTCTGCACCTCGGAAGAGCTCGACGCGCAGCGCCGTGCCGCCGAGAAGGCCGGCGAGCGCTTTCGCTACCCGGGCACCTGCAGCACCCTGTCCGCCGCCGAGGTCGAAGAGCGCCTCGCCGCCGGCACCCCCTTCGTGGTGCGCTTCCGCATGGCGCAGGACAACATTCGCTTCCACGACCTGGTGCGGGGCGACGTCGACTTTCCGCCGGACGCCCTCGACGACTTCATCCTGCTGCGCTCGGACGGCTCGCCGACCTACCACCTCTCGGTGGTCAGCGACGACATCGACATGCGCGTCAGCCACATCATCCGCGGCGACGACCACCTCTCGAACACGCCCAAGCACATCGCCCTCTTCGAGGCCCTCGAAGCCCCACTGCCGACCTTCGGCCACCTGCCGCTGATCCTCGGGCCGGACAAGAAACGGCTGTCGAAGCGCACCGGTGCCACCTCCGTCGAAGAATTTCGCGACCAGGGCATCCTGCCGCAGGCGCTCTACAACTTTCTCGCCCTGCTCGGCTGGAGTCCCGGCGACGCCCGCGAGATCCTCAGCCGCGACGAGATGACGGAGCTCTTCACGGTCGAGCGTCTGAACACCTCGGCCGCCGTCTTCGACCGCGACAAGCTCGCCTGGATGAACGCCCAGTACCTCTTCAACCTGCCCCTCGAAGAGATCTGGCCGCACCTCGAGCCCTTCCTCGCCGCCAACGGCCTCGCCGACGCCGACCCCGACCGCCTCGAGGCCGCCGTCACCCTCCATCGGCTGCGCGCCCACAATCTCGCCGAGCTCGCCGAGAGCATCGGCCACTACTTCGTCGACCGACTCGACTACGACCCCGCCCTGTGCGCCAAATTCGCCGCCAAGGCCGAGCTGCCGGAGCGCCTCGCCGCCCTGCGCGACCGCTACGACGCCCTCGACGACTTCGCCATCGACCCCCTCGACCAGGCCCTGCGCGCCCTTTGCGAAGAGTTCGGCGAAAAGGCCGGCTACCTCATCCACCCGCTGCGCATGGCGCTCTCCGCCAGCAAGAAGGGCCCGCCGGTCTTCGACCTCGTCGCCCTCGTCGGTCGCCCGGCGACGCGCCAACGGCTCGACCACTTCATCGCCTACCTCGCCGAGATCGCACCGACCAGCGAGTAGGTCCCGATCAGAAGGCCAAAACGCCCAACAGCGCTGGCCTTTGCGGCAACCTTCGTGCCCCGCTCACGGCTTGACCGAGAAGCGCCGAATCGGTTACCCTCTCGTCCGCTTGGGACGTCGTCTAATGGCAAGACATGCGGCTCTGGACCGTAGAATCGGGGTTCGACTCCCTGCGTCCCAGCCACTTCTCGATACCACTCTCCAAGCCTCTTATTAGCGATGGTTTAGGCTCGATCAAGCGAGTCGACTCGCTCTCTTCAGCAGGTTTGTGTGACGGCTCGCCAGAGCCACCCACCAACGGCGTCATTTTGCGTAACAGCGCCGCCGAAATCGGAGGGAGGTAGGCTAGCGTAGATCTTGGTGGTTGCCAGGTCGCTTTGCCCCCTGAGACCAGCGATGTCAGCCAGGCGAACCCCTGCCCTCGCAGGTGGGTCCCGAAGGAACGACGGAGCGCATAAAGCATCGCTGCCTGAGGGGTGATCTTGGCTCGCCGGCAGACGATCTTGAAAATCTCGAGGAGGTGTCTTTCTCGATTCCCGGCCTTGTTGGCGACGACCCAGACCTCGGAGCGACGCTCTTTGCGAAGGTCAGCAAGGAAGGAGATCACCGGTGACGGGAGAGGCACGATCGCTGGACCAGTGGGCTTTCGAGAACCGGGGCAAACCTCTGGCTCATCGGACCAGGCAGCCAGCCCTGCTGATTCAAGTTGAGGCTGAAGAGTCAGGGAGGAGGGTGGAACTGTGACTACGCCGGCACCTAAAGCATGAGCGTCGAGCGCAGCGCTACACCCCTCCCTAGCTACGGCGAGGTTCTCATCGCTCTTCCGAACCTATTGATTGCGGCTTCTGTGGTCCTCTGGCCAGTGGTGCAGGCTTTGCCAGTACTCGGTCGCCTCAGCCTCCTCTTTGAATTCCAGCAAGCTTCCAACTTTCGACACCAAGGCCTCTTGGACCTCCGACGGGCTCGCAAAGAAAAATTCCTTACGGCTATTCGCGAGGTTCACACGGCGCGGCGCAAATTCCTCGTGCAATTCGGCCTCGAGGGAGACTGCATCCTCTGAGAAGAAGAGTCCATGCACATCAAACCGAAAAGGCACCGAGGCCCCGCTAAGCTCGGAAACGCGCACTAGCGGCTGCAGGCGGCGAGTAAGCCCTATCTTGACGACTCCTCTCCCAAAAGAGCCACGATTAGATATGACATACACGTAGCCTGCTCGGATGTTGGCCGCCCGGTAGTCATTGTGCTCAATCGCCACCTCGACTTCGCTTAGTTTGCTCTCCAGGTCCTCATCCGAAGAGCCGCCCGCCCGAAGAGTTGCCAGGGCGTTCAGGAGGTGGCTGCGTTCTTTCTCTAGCCGCTCGCGCTCCGCCGCCAACTCGGCCTCGACCCGTCGTTCCTCCCGGAGGCGGGCCCGCTCCTCTCGGGCCGCGAGCCTCTCTTCCTTCTTCTTGATCAGGTAGTCCGCTGTGAGCTCGATCTCCTCAAGTCGTAGCGCGTGGTACCCGGGGCTAATCTGCATCTCCATAATGCTGCCGAGCTTTCTGATCGCCCTGCGAGAAGCCTCGACTCTCTTCTTCGCGGTAACTACGTTTCCAGCTCTCAGCGAGCGAAGACAATTGTCTACCTCAGCGTTGTAAGCGCGAAGCATCAGTCGAGAGAGGTTCGAGGACAGCCTGCGCCCCTGCGCGAGCGAGTTGTTGAAGGTGAATCGGCTCGAGACCTCGATCGCGCTTCTGAAGCGCACTTGATCTGCGATTCGACTCGACAGCTTCTTCAGGGTTTCCTTGTAAGCAACCGCGCTTTCCAGCGGGTGGTGGTATTGGTAGATGCCCACCTCTTGGAGCACCGCCTCGTCGCTCAGGGTGATGGCATCGTCCTCTAGAGGATCAGAGTCTAGGCGTGCGCGTAGTGCCGCGTTCTCCGCTTCGAGCTGTGCGACCCGGTCCACCGAAGCGCTGTCGGCCTGTCTCGCTTCCGAGTTCCCCCTGGGCAACTTGGCAGGAGAAGTCGACTCAGCCTCATCTTGCTTCCCGTCCTCGGCAGTTGCCGGAAGCCACAGTTCCCAGCCCTCGGGCGGCGCAGGCCAGGCGGGGTCCGGTGACCAGCCAGGTGGCGGCTTCCAGCCCTCTGGCGGTTTTGGCCAGCCAGGAGGGGGATTGAAGATAGCCGAGTCATCGGTCATGCCTGACGGACCCCTGATGCATCAACCGTAACTAGCCCAAAGGGATTCTTGGATATCACCGCACCAAGATGCTCAAGGCTGGCGGTTGGCACGACGGCCGATAGGTTCAGCTCAAGGAACTGATCTCGGTCAGTTGCCAAGGCGACGAATGGGAAGTAGTCCATCCGCCCCGTTGCTGGTCTGACAGTCTCTGTGCCCAGTTCCATGGAGATGGTCCTAATGAGCCCCCGGCGGTCGGCTTCGAACACCTCATGCACCGACCGAAGCGCCACTTGATGGATGGCACTTTCGTACCTCTCTTTGGACGCTTTCTGGGAAAGGGACGTTGCCATGATTTCGTCTTTGGATTTGACGTATCGGTAGGCCTTGACGGTCGGCATTGCTTCGGGGGGCGGAACGACAACCCGCAACCGGAGCTCGGCGCTATTTGGGTCGAAGTCAAAGTCGTGATCGACAGGAAATACCGGAGGGTAGACAGAGTTCGCCAGCACGATGGACACGTACTCTTGAATCGCTTCGGCAGTTCCGTAGCCAAGATTGGTTATGAAGGTATCTAGCCTAGAGTTGTGTTCGGCAACGGCCTTTTCACGCTCGGCGCACTCTTTCTCATACTTCCCTCTCTCAGCCTTGAGCCGCTCTAATCGCTTCTCCTCGCGCTCTGCGGCGCCCCTCAACTCAGCCTTGTGAAGGGCTTTGAGCTCTTCTACTTTGGAGCGCCAGGCAGTGACGGCTTCCACATGAGCTTCATTGGCTGCCGCAACCGCTCTCGCTGCCTTCTTCCGGCCAAAAAGCGCCGCAAGCCCCTTCGGTGCCCTTGGTTCAATGAACACTGGCTCTGGCGACTCAGAAGGTGGTTCGGGTGGCTGGATGGGTACCTCAAGATCCGGGTGGCCAAACGCCGGGTGCTCGGCCTTCTTCCGGAGAGAGTCCAAGTCTACATAATCATCTACATCAAGCGTGGCTGCTAATAGGGATTCAATCTCTTGGAACTGCTGCTCAAGCTCGCTGTTCTGCTTGTCGACCTCGGCTTGTCTAGCGGCGAAGTGAGCAGCACGAGCCTCTTTTTCGAGCCTCTTCTTCTCAGCAGCGTGGGCTCTTACAGCTTGCTGCCTAAGGCGCTCGGACTTCTTCCGGGCTCTTTCAAGATCACGGATAGCCGCCTTCCTAGCTCGCTCCTCCTCTCGCTCCGCCCTTGCTCTTGCCTTTTCCGCCTGTCGCACTTGGTGGCTAATCTCTGCAAAGAATCCCCGCCTTGCCAATGTCTGCCTCCTCTTCGTTGGCCGTGTGCTGCCCAAGCCTCCCCAAAGCAACCAAGGAGAAGTGTCCAAGCTAGAATTTCCTGCCCAGAGGTGGAAGCCAGAGCATGATTTCAAGAATTCGCTCAAGATGTATTGCGGACATCCTACAGGACCGCCCGACCTGCCAACTCCAACTCGGTCCACCGAGCATAGGAAGGCGGGTCGTTGGGGCACCTCTTCAATCGGATACCACCGAGGCCAACGGTAGGGAGGTCGCTATGAGGTATCTCCTGGCTCTTGCCGAAGAGGCAGGGGCGATCTCACCGCCTCCTTAGGCTGCCGGATAGAATCGGACCGCGCACCGGAGCGCAAAGGAGGTGGCACTATGGTGGTACCAACGATCAAGGAGCAGATTCTTAGTGACCTGGACCGGCTCTCGCCCAAGCAACAGGAGCGGGCCGCCGCGCTGGTCCACGATCTGGCCAGGTCCAGCCTTCAGGGAGCCTCGGTCGAGGATCTGATGAAGGTTGCCGGCACTCTTGACGACAAATCGGCGCGCGAGATGATGGAAGCAATCGAAGAGGGATGCGAGCAGGTTGACGCGGATGGGTGGCGGGTCGACGCCGATGAGTGGTAGGTACCTGCTCGATACCAACGTCGCCATACGTGTGCTCAATCAGGACGTTGATCTTGAAGCCCGCCGCGGTCTCGGGATCAAGTCTTTTCTCTGCCTCATGGTCGTCGGTGAATTGCTCTTTGGGGCTGCGAAGTCAGCTCGTCCCGAGGCCAACCGTCGCCGGATCGAAGGGCTGGTAGAGGTCTGTCCGGTGATGCCACAGGACATCGCGACTGCTCAGCAGTACGGGACGCTTAAGGCGCATCTCCAACAGCAGGGGCGGCCGATTCCTGAGAACGATATCTGGATTGCAGCCTGTGCCCGGCAACACGATCTGATCCTGGCGACTCGTGATCGCCACTTCGCTCAGGTCGAATCTCTTCAAGTCGAGGCCTGGTAGCGGACGAGGGAGGCAACACCAAAACTGGCCGAAAGGCGCAACTGAGCGGATGAGGTAGCCCGCAGATTCGAGCCAATCGCCCCGCGTCTTGATTCGGCGCCTCCTCCGCTGCCCTGAGAGGCTGCCGTAGAGGGGCCGCGCAGGGACGCCTCCGAAACGAAGATGGGCTTGTACTCGAGAGAGACGACCGTCTAGGGCTCCGTCGCTATACTCTGTCCTGATGGATCGCAGGACCTTCCTCCGCGGCGCAGCAGGCGCCATTCTCGGCCTTCAGCAGCTTGCTCTGAGGATTCAACCTCAGGAAGCTGCGGGGCGAAGAAGCGTCACGCCTGCCTTGGACTTCAAGGTGCTGGTGATCGGCGCCGGGGCCGCGGGACTCGCCGCCGGCTTCGCCCTCGAGCGCCGCGGCGTCGAATTCGAGATCCTCGAGGCCTCCTCTCGTATCGGCGGCCGCATGAAGCGGATCTCCGACTTCGCTGACTTCCCCATCGACCTCGGCGCAGAGTGGATTCACACCGCGCCTTCGATTCTGGAAGAGTTGGCGCACGATCCAGAGGCTGGTCGCAAGTTCGAGGTCGTCAAGTACAACCCTTGGATCTCGACCTGGAAGGGCGGCCGGATCCGCAAGAACCGCCTCGCTTCACTCGTCTATGCGGAGCACAAGTTCAAGCGGACAACCTGGTTCGGCTTCTTCGAAAAACACCTGGCGTCCAGAATCCAGGGCCGCATTCGTCTCGACAGCCCGGTCCGGGCCATCGACGTTTCGGGCCGCCGAGTCCAGGTGATCACGCAAGACGGCACGACTCACAAAGCCGATCGCATCATCGTCACAGTCCCCTTGACGGTCCTGAAAGAAGCGGAGATTCAGTTCACTCCCGAGCTGCCCGGGGAGAAAGTCGCGGCGTTGAACCGCCTCTCGATGCCGGATGGCCTGAAGTTGTTCTTCGAATTCCGGGAGCGGTTCTACCCCGACCTCCTCCAAGGCGGACCCAATAAGATCCAGGGCTGGGGCGAGAAGATCTACTACGACGCGGCTTTCAAGAAGGACAGCTCGAGGAACATCCTCGGTCTGTTCACCGTTGGGGACCCTGCGAGACCCTACGCAACGGCCGCGACCGACCAAGAGACTGTCGACCTCGCGCTGGACGAGCTCGATCGCATCTTCGGCGGCGCAGCCTCCAAGCACCATGTGAAACACGTCGTACAGAACTGGTCGAAAGAACCCTTCATCCGAGGTTCCTACACCTTCGATACCGACGCGGCAACCCGGGCCATCCTCCGCTCGCCGCTCGAAGGCAAGGTCTTCTTCGCCGGCGAGACCTACGCCGAAAGCTGGGCCACCGTGCACGGCGCCGCCCTCTCCGGGTTCGAGGCCGTGGATCAAGTCCTGGAGAGCACCTCCCGAACGTTCTAGCCCGCCCTTCTCACGAGGTTTCCTGGCGAGAGGCCGTAGATTCTTGAAGATGCAAGGCATCCGTCGCTGCCACGACGCTGCCGTACTCGACGTACTGCGAGGAGAGCAAGCGACGGATAACGCAGCAGATTCGGGGACCTACGGACTCGCAGCGGAAAGCTGGTGAGAAGGACGGGCGAGGGCTACTGTCGTAACGACGCTCCCGGCGGCGTCTCGAGGGCGTTGGCCAGCCAAACCCGGGCGGCCCGCCATTCCCGAGCCACGGTGGCCAGCGAGACCCCCAGGACTTCTGCGACTTCCTCATTGGTCAAGCCGGCGAAGAAGCGCAGCTCGACGATCTGCGCGGCTCGTGGCGAGACCGAGCCGAAGCGCTCCAGAGCGCGGTGGAGATCGAGGAGGTCGATCGAGCTCTGCTGCCGCTCGGCGAAGCTGGAAGCCAGCGTCACCGGCGTCGGATTGCTGCCGCGCTTCGCCGCGTCGCGCCGGCGGAAACGGTCGACCAGGACGCTGCGCATGACGCGGGCAGTGAGGGCCAGGAAATGCAGACGATCATTGGTGCTCACCGTCGAGCCCATCAGTCGCACGAAGGCCTCGTTCACCAGCTCCGTGGGTTGCAGTGTCTGGGCAGAGCCGCCGCGCCGAATGTAGCGATTGGCCAGGCTGCGCAGCTCGTCGTAGATCTGCGGGACCATGGCCTCGAGATCGGTTTCTTCACCGACCCGCCAGCGCGAGAGCAGCTCGGTAACCTCCGGTAGATCGGGAGTTTCGTCAGCCATCGAGCGGCGAGAATAGCAGCGATCAAGAAATACCGAGCGCGGCGAGTCGCTCCTTCGTCTCTGCGATTTCGTCTTGCATCGACTCGCCTCCGGCTGCAAAGAGCTTGCTCGCTTCCTCGAACCGTTGCCGCGCCTCGTCGCGCCGCTCCAGGTGCCAAAGGGCTGCGCCGAGATCGACGGCGCTCAAGCCGATCTCGCGATGGCCCGGGTCGAGCTGGGTGACCCGGATGCGATAGGCGCGGTCGGCGTAGCGGACGGCCAGGCGGTGCTCGCCGTCCAGCACCAGCAGCCGGGAAAGGTGGCCGAGGCTGCGGGCAAGGTCGAGATGCTCCGCGCCCAGCTTCTTCTCGCGAATCTTCAGGGCGCGCTCTTGCAGCGAGCGGGCCTCGTCGGGGCGTCCCAGATCTTCGACCGTGCGGGCCAGGTTGTCGAGACTCCAGGCGGTCTTCGGGTGGTCGGCACCGAGGGCCCGTTCGCGGATCGCGAGCGCCTTGCGGTGGATGGCCTCGGCGCGCTCGAGGCGCTCGAGCTGTTGATTCAAAACCCCCAGGTTGTTCAGCGTATCGGCCAGCTCGTGATGCTCGTCACCGAGGCGGGCGCGCTGGTGGTGCTCCGCCCGTTCGAACATCGGTGCGGCGTCCTCGAGGCGGTCTTGGCTGGCGATGGCGGCGCCCAGGTTGTTGTAGAGCTGGGTGAGGATCGGATTTCCCTGGTCGAGCACCGGCTCGAGCAGCTCGATCGCCTGCCGCCACTGATTCTCAGCGTCGGCCCAGCGTTGCCGGGAGAAGTAGACGGTGCCCAGGGTCGCCCGCCCCCAGGCGATGTCTCGGCCTCCGTCGTCCTGCAGCTCGTAAATCCGGATCGCTTCCTGGATCGCCTGTTCGGCGCCTTCGTAGTCACCCTCGGCACGGCGCAGGCGGCTCAGCAGGTTCAGTGCGTTGCCGCGCAGCGAAATGGCCGGCGAGGAAGTCAAATCCGCGACGAGAGCGAGGGTCTGGTCCAGCAGCTCTTTCGATTCGGTCCAGTTGGCGAGCCGGTGCTCGATCTGAGCCAGCTCGAGGTAGTTGCCCGCGATGAGGGTCAAGGGGCGAGGGTCGAGG
This sequence comes from Acidobacteriota bacterium, assembly GCA_039028635.1. NCBI lineage: Bacteria > Pseudomonadati > Acidobacteriota > Acidobacteriota bacterium. The sequence goes on along the minus strand of JBCCHV010000004.1, from coordinate 145,531 downwards.
GTCTCCTGCGTGGCGATGCTCGACCGGAAAGAGCTGCGCGCTTGGTCAAACTCTCCCAGGTTCTTGTAGATCTTGCCCACCTCGTGAGCGATCCGGGCGCGCACCACCGGGCGATTCTGGAGGTCCTTCTCACTCAGCTCGGCACCACGGGCAACCAGCTCGAGGGCGGTCGTTTCGCCGGGTGCTTTGTCGGCGTTCGGCGAATGGGTGCTCGACCGCCGGAAGAGCCCGACCAGGAATCGGGAGACCTCGTCGGCTTGGTCGCGGGCGTCGACCGCCGCCTCGGCCTCGGCGACGGCCCTGCGCTCCGCCTCGCGGGCCTGAAGCAGACCGGCGACGGTGCCGACCGCGCCGAGGACCAGGGCCAGCAGAACCGCAACGGCGGCGACCACCACGGTGCGGTGTCGACGCACCAGCTTGCTGAGCAGCAGCCGCCCGGTGAGCGGGCGGGCACGGATCGGCTCGTCGGCCAGGTGGCGCTCGATGTCATCGGCCAGCTCGGCGGCCGAAGCGTAGCGCCGACCGGGGTCCTGCTCGATCGCCTTCATCACGATGCTGTCGAGATCGCCGCGCAGCTTCTGCGCCAGCTTCTGTGGATCGAGGCTGCGCCGGCTCGCGATCTGGGCACGGCGATCGGATTCGAGGCTGGTGATTTGGGTCGACGGACGGTCGGCGTCGCGCTCCAACCGCTGCTTCATCATCTGCAGCGGATCGTTCTCCGGAGCCGGCCACGGCAGAGTTCCGGTGAGCAGCCGGTAAAGCAGAACGCCGAGGCCGAAGACGTCCGAGCGTGCGTCGACGTCGCGGCCGGACTCGAGGGCTTCCGGACTCATGTAGGCCGGTGTCCCGAGGAAGCGGTCGCCGGTCGCCATGGTGGCGGCGGCCAGTGGCTCGTCCAGCCCTTTGGCGATGCCGAAGTCGATCAGCTTCGGAATCGGCCTGCCATCGAACTCCGTCACCAAAACATTGGACGGCTTGATGTCGCGGTGGAGCAGCAGCTTCAGGTGAGCGTGGTGGGTGCCTCGGCAAACGTCGCGGAAGAGCCGCAGACGCTCCTCGATGGGCAGCTCGGCCTGATCGCAGTAAGTGGTGATCTTGTCCCCATCGATCAACTCCATCGCGAAGTAGGGCAGCCCGTTCTCGGTCGTGCCGGCTTCGAGGATGCGACCGATGTTGGGATGGTCGAGGCGGGCCATCGCTTGCCGTTCGGCCTCAAAGCGAACCTTCACCTCTTGACTGAGCCGGGTCAGGCGCAAGATCTTGAGCGCCACTTCGCGCTGCACCGGCTCGGTCTGGGCGGCACGGAAGACCATCCCCATGCCGCCTTCGCCGAGCAGCTCGAGGACCTCGTAGGGTCCGATCGACTTGCCGACCCAGGTCGGCGGAAAAGCCGCCGGTGCGGGCGTGTCGAGGAAGCCGCTGATCGAGCCGTGGGCGGAGAGCATCCGACGCACAACGGTCGCCAAGGCCGGATCGTCGCACTCGTCGAGAGCACGCTCCCGCTCCTCCGGACCCAACTCGCCGACCTCGGCGAGTAGAGCGAAGACTCGGCGTTCCTGTTCGAGGTCCTGGGTCGGTTCGGAGCTCACGGTAGAGACGAAGGTACCATCGAGATGGCGCGTTTTAGCGTTCCTGGGAGGGCATGCCGAGGTGGCGATAGACTTCGAGCGATGAACAGCGACGAAGCACTTCACCTCCTCCACCAGCACCTCGCCTTGGTCACCGAGAGCGGCCTGCGACCGCAGATTCGACCGCAGGTAGAAGCCGAGGCCATCGCGGTTGCCTGATCCCTGCCTCGACCTCGACCACACGGAGAGGAACCGATGAGCGCTCTCGGTCCAGGAATCGCTCGGGCAGTGGTCACGGCGCTGATCCTCGGCGTGGTGTCGTCCTTCGGCGATTGGCTGTGGGCGAGCTTCATCCCAGACGGTGCGGTGGTCCCCGGCATCGTTCACGGCGTCCTGATCTTCCTGATTCTCGCCCTGGTCCTCGGCCGAGCCTCGGGAGTCGCCGGTGCGACCCGCAGCCTGCTGAAGACGCTGCCCATCGGCGGCCTGCTGATTGCCGCCGCCTTCTATCCGATCGCGATGGTCGTGGGCTATCTCGGCGGCCTGCTGATCACCTGGATCGCCATGTGGCTGACCCTCGCCACGCTCCTGCGCCGAGCTCGGGGTGGCCGCGAGAGCCGCGGCCGCGCCCTGACCCGCGGGGCGATCGCCGCCGGCCTCTCGGGCCTGGCGTTCTGGGCGATCTCCGGGATCTGGACCAACCCTTCCGCCGAGCCGGTCAACTACCTTCTCCGCGCCGCCTATTGGGCCTTCGCCTTCTTCCCCGGATTCGCCGCCCTGCTCGTCGGACAACCAGACGACTAAGGGCTGCGAGCAAAGACCCTGCGCCCGGCGCGGAGAGAGCCCTCACCCACCGAGGTCGCCAAGGCCGCCAAGGCCGCCGACGGGTGAGGGTTTCCCCGAACCCCGGGGATTCCTAACCCGGCCTTCTCCCGAGGTTTCCTCGCGAGAGGCCGTAGGTTCTTGAAGATGCAAGGCATCCGGCGCTGCCACGACGCCGCCGTACTCGACGTACTGCGAGGAGAGCAGACGACGGATAACGCAGCAGATTCGAGGACATACGGACGCGCAGCGGAAAGCTCGTGAGAAGGACGGGCTAATCCTCCGGGGAACGCCTCAGGGCTTGCGCTCGAGCGCTTCGACCAGAGCCGTCTCGCGATCGAGGATCCGATTCATCTGAGCGGCAAGGGCGGTGAACACTTCACGACGAGACGCTTCGTCGAGGGTGCATTGCGCCGCCAGCGCAGCGCGACGGGCGCGCAGCTCGCGAACGGTCTCGGGAGTGTCGGGAGCACCGGAGCGCAGTGCCTCGTCGATGGCCTCGGTCCACTCGATGGCTTGGCCGAGCGGCCCGCCTCCGGCCGCCACGGCGAGATCGACCAGATCTTCGAACGCCTCGCCGCTGGCCCGCGCCAGCTCAGCGGCCGATCGAAGATCGGGACAGCCGGGAAGCTCGCTCGCCTGCTCGAGAAAGTCCGCGAACAGAGGCCGGCCAGCGGCCGGCGCCGTCAGCTCCACGGTGAGACACTCCCACAGGCGCCAAAGGGCAGCAAAGGCATAGGGTCCGCTGTCGAAGGTTCGCAGCCAGCCCTTCTTGGTGGTCAGGTCGCCCATCGCTTGGGCGGTACGGGCCAAGCCCTTGAGCCCGAAGTTGTTTTTGAAGTTGGCGTAGGGTGCGGTTCTTTGATTGCTGACGTAGAACTCGAGCGCTTGGCGCGTCGCCGCCACGGGATCGCCCACCGTGGTGTCACCAAAGGACAGCATTCGATGCTTGGCCTTTTTGATGCCGGCTCGAGCCGCCGCGAGCTGCTCCTCGCTGAGCGTCCACTGCGCCTGGTCCTGAACTCGAAAGGCGTCGCCGACCTTGGAGACATTGACGTGACGCGGCCACTGCCCCTGCCAGATCGGATCCAACCCGAGCCACGGCAATCGCGCTTGATCGACGGCGAGATGGGCGACGCGAGATTGCTCCAGAACCTGGTCGAGAGCTCGGCGGCTCTTGCTGGTGCTCCCGCTCTCGAAGCGATCCGGGTTGATCCCGGCATGCTCCAGTGCCCGATCGACGACCGGCCCCGGAAGAGAAAAGCTCCGACAGGTGATGGTCAGGATCGGAGCAACGTTCTGGTACTGAAAAACAAAGCTCATGAAGCCAGGGCCACCGGAGAGTCCGAAGAGGCGAGTCTCGGAGAACGGAGCCCCGGTGGCAGGGTCGACGATACCGGCGGCTTGGAGCGCCATCGCCAGGGCCCCGAGGTCCGTGAGAATGGTCCCTGGCGGTACCGCTTCGGCGGCTGGAGAATCGGCGTTGGAGCTGGCGTTCTTGAGCAGGGCGAGGCGCGCTGCAGCGTAGCGCTCTCCGGTCTTAGACATCCGAGCGCGCACACGAGCTTTGAAGCTTGACTGCTGTGTCATGACATCTCATCCTCTGGTCCCATGAGCACAACAGAAGTCGCCCCCTTCCACTGAGCTCATGGTCTGAAACCTAGAGATCGTCAGACACTTGGCGCTGGAGAAGTCCGGGCTCCCCTTTGCTCCGACGAGAGGCCTCGGGGCGAGAGGCCTGCAGGAGTTGGGCGCTCAGCGCGGCCGCCGCCTTGAACTCTAGCATTGACCGCCACCGAACCTTCAAGCCTGCGCCTTCCCATGAGAGAGTTGAGAACAAGGCCCGGACTAAACGCTCCGGTCCCCAACCACCGAGAGGTCGTCGAGGTCAAAGAATGACCAATACTCCAGATCCTCCTTCCGAGGGGGCAACTCCGAATCCGCCCTCGTCGGCCCGGGGCGAATCTCCGCTGGGCGTCAAGTCGATGCTGTTGGGATCGATCACCTGGGTGGTGCTGCTGGGGATTTGCGTTTTCGGCGGCTTCGCAATCGCCATACTGTCGGACAACCGATCGATCGCCGGCCCTCTCGCCGGCCTGGTGCTGCTGATCTTCTTCGGGTCGGCGATTCCCTTCGGCTTCGGCACCTCCTATGGCATCCGAGCCGCATCCCGAGAACCGAAGCTGATGGCCTTCCTCGGCGGCGGCATCAACGGCTGCGGCCTGCTGACGATCCTCTTCGTCCTGGTCGCGATCGTGATCGAATCCCTCTCCAGCTAGCCCGCCCTTCTCACGAGCTTTCCGCTGCGCGTCCGTATGTCCCAGAATCTGCTGCGTTATCCGTCGCCTGCTCTCCTCGCAGTACATCGAGTACGGCTGCGTCGTGGCAGCGACGGATGCCTTGCATCTTCAAGAACCTACGGCCTCTCGCCAGGAAACCTCGTGAGAAGGCCGGGCTAGCCGCGAGGACCCTATGTCACGACCGGATCTCGACAGCCCCGAACGTCTCGAGACCTTCGTCCGCGCCTTCTACGAGCGGGTCCAGCGGGACGATCTGCTCGGCCCCGTCTTCGTCGACCAAGCGGGAGTCGACTGGGACGAGCACATCACCAAGCTGACTGCCTTCTGGTGCGCCGTCGAGCTGCGCATTCCAGGGTTCCACGGCTCGCCGACCCAGAAGCACTCGGTCCTGTCGCAGCAGATGCCCTTCCGCGCCGAGCAGTTCGGGCGCTGGATCGAGCTCTTCCGGGAAACCGTTGACCAGAGCTGGCAAGGCCCCCACGCCACGTCGATCAAGGCCCATGCCGAAAGGATCGCCCAGATCCAGTCGCGGGTCGTCCAGGGCGCCGAAGCCTGGGAGTAGCGCCGGAGGCAGGTACCCCTCGAGGCCGCCGGGACCTCCATCGAGGGATGCCCCGGCCGATGGCCCCTTCAGCAACCCGTAGGACACAGGCGGACCGCCCTAGCAGCTCGACTCCTGAGCTGCTGAAACGTTTCTCCGCCGAGAACACACCCGGTGCAGATTCCAATCTGCGATCCGGGGCAGGTTTCCCCCAACGAGCGTCGACCGGCTACGGACCCAGCGTCCCTGCGATCGGCGAACAGCCAGCGTGTATTCGCCCTGCGGTCGCTTCTTCTCAAGCCTTCCGGGAGGAAGAGATGACAACGAACCAGACACCTGTCACCGCCGATATCGTCGAACCCACCACCGCTCTGCGCGACGCGCTCGCCCCGCACCTCGCCCACTTCACGTTGTTCCACCTGCAGGTCGATGCTCTCCGCCGAGCCCTGTCGGCAGGAGAACCGGTCGTCCTGCGCATCGCAGACCGCGAGCTCGAGCTCACCCTCGAGCCTCATGCGATCTGGGACGGCGACCTCGCCGACTCGGTGGAAACCGCCCGCGAGCTCGAGCGCATCGGCATCTACCGCGGTCACCTCACCCACCAGCCCGAGAGCAGCGTCCAGCTGGTCATCGCCCCGGGCTTCTTGCAAGGACGAATCGCGACTCCCGGGGAAACGACCTTCTTCGAGCCTGCGGCCTCCTTCAGCGAGAGCCTTGATGACAGCCTTTTGGTGCTGTATCGGGATTCGGATCTCATCTCCTCACCGAACCCAACGGAGCCGAGCTGCGGCAATCCGACCGAAGTCTCGCCGGTCCCGAACACCCCTCCGACAGAAGCGATGAATCCGACCTTTACGGTGCCGATCGCGATCGAGGCCGACTTCGAGTTCTGGAATCGAAATCAGAGCAACTGGAGCGCCAAGATTCTGGGCGTCCTCAACGAGGTCAGCGCCGTCTTCGAAAGCCATCACGGACTGCGCCTCGTGGTCACCCACCTCGCCGTCCACAAGTCGGCGAGCGCACAGCCCTACAAGTCGACCAAGGACACGACGCTACTGGGGCAATTGCGTGCCTACGGCGGCCAGATCACCGCCGAACGGGCCCTCACCCATCTGTTCAGCGGCAAGGAGCTCGACGGCAACATCGCCGGCATCGCCGACACCGGCACGGTGTGCAAGACACCGACCTATGGTCTTTCCGCTCTGCCCTTCGGAAGCCAGAACGGCTTGGTCGCCCTGGTCTCTCACGAGCTGGGGCACAACTTCGGCGCCCTGCACGTCGGCACCGAGCACTGCCAAGGGCCCGACGCCATCATCATGTGCCCATCCTTCGGCACCAAGCGCATCTTCCTGGCTCCCAACATCAGCCGCATCGCGGCGCACGTGAACGCCCACTCCGGCTGCTTGTGGTCGGGGGACTTCAGTCGTGGGCGAGCCCTCCACCCCAACGCCAAATCGCGTCAAACCCCGGTCGCCTTCGACTTCCACGGCACTCCCAATCTCGACCCCCCGAGTCCCGAGTCCATGGTCTTGTGGACAGCGGAGCACGCCCGCGGCGGCATCTACTTCAGCAGCCGACACCAGGGCGAAACCTGGAAGGCTCCCGAGATCGTCGGCGGAGGCGACTGGCGCAACTACCTGACCTACCTCTACTCGGCGGCGCTCCCGGACAAGCTCAGCGACAATGAAGGCCTGCAGCTCGTCTGGCGCGGGTACGAATGGAACCAGCCGGAAATCTACGGAGCTCGCGGAACCTGGAGCCAGATGAAGGGCTGGACCTGGAGCAAGCACTCCGAGATTCAAGGCAACGCCACGCCCGAATCACCGGCTCTCAGCCGCTTCTATGGCATCAAGACCGGCCGCATCCTGCTGTGGGTGGAAGATGAGGACAAGCGCCGCCTCTGCTACAAGACCTCCGAGGATGGCGGCATCTCCTGGGGAACGCCTCAGCGAATCGGTGACGCCTATGCCAGCGAGAAAACACCGGCTGCGATCCCCGTCGGAACTCAGCTCCTGGTCTTCGGCAACTCGAAAAGCGCGACGCGGGAGCTCTGGTACACGAGCTGGAATACTCAGACCTGGCAAGCACCCAAGACCATCCCGGGCGCTTCGTCGGACTTCTCACCGGCGGTCACCGAGCTGAATGGCGAAGTCTTCGTTGCCTGGAAGGAGCGCGGCGATGGCAGTCGCATCCTCTACAGTCGCTCTTCCTCTCCCTTCGAGAGCTGGTCGCAGCCCGCTCCGATCAACGGCGACCCGCACCACGCGGCGTGCGCACCGGCTTTGGCCAACCTCGGGGGGCAAGTGAGGATCTTCTGGATCAACGCCAACGACCACCACCGCATCTACCACGCTCGATTGCTCTGATCGGCGAAGAGAGACCCGAGTCATGCCGTTGGAAACAACGGCATGACCTCCTCCAACCCTCGCCCCCAGTGCAGGAATTTTCGGCGCCGAAACGCGTTTTCATGGTCGAGGCTTCTCGAGGGCCAGTCGAGAATGAGCTTGAGAATTCTTCAACTAGGCACTACGATCGGAGAATCATGAAGACCAACGACGACATCACCAAGTTCTAGCGACTCGCTCTGGGTTCGCCCTGAACCCCAGCGACCGCCAGCAGCCCAGCTACCTCTCGGTAAAAGTAAATCTCTCGAACCGAGGCCCTAGGTTCGGGTCATCCCTCAGCGGCTGCAAGTCTTCATCCTCTCCAGCCCATCGCGCCCAACCTTCCGACCTGGGAAGAGATTCCAGGAAGCCCATCGCACGGTAGAGGTCTCCTTCCTTTCGGCGGTCACAGAGGGCGCAAGCCGTGTTGTAGATCGCTCGGTAGCCATCGGCTCTCTCCTCCTCATCTGCACTGTTGCGAGCCCGTTCGATGACTGCGGCATAAGTGCCGAGGGCTTGGTCCAGTCGCCTCTGAGCCCACTCCAGCTTGCCTTGAACGAAAAGGGTCTCGACACTGACCTCGGCCCCCGCGCCAAGCAGCGGAACCAAGATGCCTTCGGCCTCCTGAAGTAGTGACGCACCCGCCGAGCGTGACGAGTCCTCGTGACCGGCGGTCACCTGCTGGGTCGATCGCTTGCTGAGCGTCTCCGCCCATTCAATCAGCGTCAGCGCCATGAAGTTCAGGGCTCGGGCCTTTCCACAACTGCTGGCATTGAGGTCTACCGCCAACTCCCGGCTCCGCTCGAACCGCTGCAAGGCGCGGGCATAGAATCCTTGACTCTTCCAGTGGCGTCCCAGCCGAAAGAGGATGTCGAATCGGGTGTTCGGATCCCTGGCGAGCCCGAGCGCATCACCAACAATGGCCACGCGATCGGCATCCAAGAACTCGTCGGTACGCTCCATCTCGGGATGGGTTCCGTCAATGTAAGACCCGAGCGCCTCCAGTCGCTCGAGAGCCTCTCGCACAAAGCGAGCCCAGCTCTCTCCCAGAGAGTCCCGCATTTTCCGAATCTCGGCGACTTGGGCTTCGGCCTGTTGGCGAGCCTCGCGAAGATTTCGCAGCTCCAGTAATCCGATCGAACCAGCTACGACCAGAATGAAAGCGAGCACCGCCACGAAGACCTGCATCGCACCCACCAGCGTGTCGGCCTTCTTGGAAGCTCGGTCCCCACGCATCGCGGCCTGTTCGGCTCGTTCGGCAGCGACCTCGGCACGTTCGGCAGCCGCGACGACTGCTTCGCCAACAGCGTCCGCCCTCGGATCGTCAGCCTGCGATGACAAGGCTGCTCCGCAGGCTGGAGCGACGGCCATCCATATGAAGACAAGGCTCCACAGCGATCGTCTCACCATCTTCCCTCCCGGCGACAACAATTAAAATATTACTCAGACAATACGATAAACCCTCTCAACTCTCGACCGGTGCCGCCGTGAACCTCGACCCTCTCCTCACCGACTGGTAGGAGCGAGAGACGGCGATGAACCAGAGACCTCCATCCCCCACCGCGGACCGTGACAGCGAGCTGTTGGCGGTGCGCTGTCAGCTCGGCGAGGCCGCTGCCTTCGATGAGCTGGTGGCGCGCTGGCACGGACCGCTGTGGCGCTACGTGCTCGCCATGTGTGGCGACCCGGCGTTGGCCGAGGAGATCTTGCAGGACGGCTGGCTGCGCATCCTGCGCGCCCTGCCCGCCCTGCGACAGCCGTCTCGGCTCCGCCCCTGGCTGTTCTCGATCCTGCGCCGCGCGTTTGTCGATCGCCTGCGAGCGCGGGCCGGCGAGAGCCACCTCGAGCCCCTCGCCGAGGAGCCGAGGGCGGCTCGCGAGCCGGAGCTGCCGTGGGAAGACCTCGAGCTCCTTACCCAAGCCCTCGAGGAGCTCGAGCCCTGGGATCGCGAAGCGACGGTTCTCTTCTACCTGCGAGAGCTCGAGCTGCGCGACATCGCCGAGGTCCAGGGCGTACCCGTGGGCACGGTGAAATCGCGCCTGCATCGATCGCGACGCCTTCTTCGCACCTTTCTCGAAGCCCGAGGAATCACCTCCGAGGAGCTCTCATCATGAAGCCGACCTCACCGCGCCCCACCGTCGAGGTCATGCAGCGCAAACTCGCTGCCGAGCTGTCGCCGCGGCGGCGCATCGTCTACCTCCTGCTGCTCTTGTTCGACCTCCTGGGTGCCGTTGCCGTCGCCTCCCTCTGGCTGACCGAGCCGGGACTGCCGGTTCGCACTCAACTGGCCTTCGCCGGCCTGCTGGCCTTGGCGGTCGCCTGGGCAGTGTTCTTCGCCTGGACCCTGAGCCGCCGCCACGTCCTCCTCGCCGAGCACCGCCTGATCGCCGGCCGGCTCGCGGTGGTCGTCACCGGGGCCTTCACTGCCGGTGCCGTCACCCTGGCTCTGACCCAGGCCGATCTGCGGCACCTGGGGCTGACGGCGAGCGCCTTCGGCGCGGCGCTGGTCACCATCGCCGGCCTGGCGCTGCGGCAAGCCCGCCAGCGACACCGGGCGCTCCTACACCGCCGCGACGAGCTGCTGCGCAAGGCAGGCATCGCGGTGCTGCTGTCCCTGTTTGTCGGGATCACAGGGTTCGCGCCCGCGGTCCAAGGCCAGCTCGCCGGCGAGAGCCCCCTCGAAGTCCAGGCTCAGACCGCGCCCCAGGTGGTCGATGCCCTCGGCAGAAAGCACCTGGTCTACGAGCTCCATCTCACCAACTTCGGCACCACGGCGCGACAGATCACTCGCCTCGCTGTGCTCGGGGAGTCCGGTGACGAGATCGCCGCCTGGGAGGGCGAGGCCCTGCACCGCCGACTGGCCACCGTTGGCAACCCTTCGGCAGCACCCGGTCGGCTGTCTCCCGGAGGACGCGCCATCGCCTACCTCTGGCTCGCCCTCGCTGCCGGTACGGAGGCCCCGAAGAAGGTGAGTCACCGGGTCGAAACCACCACCGACGAGCGCCTGGAAGATCTGTCAACCGCCCCCCTCGAGGTCGAGGAATCGCCCGAGCCGATCCTCGCCGCGCCGGTCGGCGCGGGCACCTGGGTCGCCCTGCGCGGCCCCTCGAACGCGTCGGGCCATCGCCGCGCCCTGATCGCTCTGAACGGTTCGACCAGCCTGGCTCAGCGCTTCGCCGTCGACTGGGCGCGCCTCGGACCGGACGGTCGCCTGTTTGCCGAAGATGGCTCCGAAAATCACCACTGGTACGGCTTCGGCGAAGCGGTGCTGGCGATGGCCGGCGGCAGAGTCCATTCGGTTCGCGACCACCAGACCGACCACCCTCCCGGCGCCGAGCAGGCGGCCCTGCATTCGAATCGTGCCGCGCTCACCGGCAATACGGTGGTGATCGACGAAGGCGACGGCCGCTACTCGACCTACGCCCATCTGCGCGCCGGCTCGATCCGGGTTGCGCCCGGCGACCGCGTCGCCGCGGGAGAGCCGATCGCCGAGATCGGAAACTCGGGTCACAGCCTGGCTCCCCACCTCCACCACCACCTCTCGGACCAACCCGAATCTCTGGCCGGAGAGGGTCGCCCCTTTCGGCTCTCCAGCTACCAGTTGCTCGGTCGCCTCGCCTTCCGCGATGCCCTGGCGGGAAAGCCCTGGCAGCCTTCACCGCAACGACCGGCCCGCTGGGTCAAGGCCGAGCTGCCGCTCGAGAACATGGTGCTGCGTCTCGCCGCCTCGAAGGACTGAGCAGACATCCGGTAGGGTGGCGGCCATGGACTCGATCGCCGACATCCGAGCCACCCTCGCCGCCCTCGGCACGGCCGAGCGCGCTACCAACGAGAAACGCTACCTGAAGAGCGACCTGGAGTTCCTCGGTGTCAAAGTGCCGACCATTCGGCGCGAGGTCCGCCGTTGGCTCAAGGCCCGGCCGGAGATTGGCCGAGCCGAGCTGGTCGCCCTGGCCCACCGACTGTGGCAAACCCGGGTCCACGAGCTGCGTACCTTCGGGGCCCAGGCCCTCGCCTTACGGGTCGGACTGCTGACGGCGGAAGATCTGGCGCTCACCGAGAACCTGCTGCGCAAAGCCAACACCTGGGCCCACGTCGACGAGCTGTCGGTGCGCCTCGCCGGCTCGCTGGTCGAGCGTTTTCCGGCCGCCGGCCGCGCCGCCCTCGATCGCTGGAACCGGGACGACAACTTCTGGCTCCAGCGCGCCTCGCTCCTGGCGTTGCTCATCCCCCTGCGCGAGGGCCGTGGCGACTGGCCGCGCTTCAGCCGCTACGCCGACCACCTGCTCGAGGAGAAGGAGTTCTTTCTGCGCAAGGCGATCGGTTGGGTGCTGCGAGAGGCCAGCCAGAAGACCCCCGACAAGGTCGCCGCCTGGGTGCGCTCGCGCCTCGACCGCATGTCCGGCCTGACCTTCCGGGAAGGCACCCGGCGCCTGCCGGAAGAGGTCCAGGCCGAGCTGAAGGCCGCCTACGCCGCGCGCTGAAGACGCAGGGTCCGCGAACCCACCGCCGTCAGGTAATTCACCACCACCCCCAGCACGCCGGCGTGGATCCCGCCGACGTTGCGCAATCCCAAGGCGTACAGGGTGACCGCCAGGCCGAGGCCCAGAGTGAGGCCGAGGAGGATGTCGCGGGCGCTGTAGGCGCGCCGGTCGTCGGCCTCGTGGAGCGTGCCGAGGACGAAGGCGGGAGACATCTGGATCAGGATCTCGAACTTGATCACCAGCAAACCCCAGAGGGTGATCCGAGGGGCCAGGGCGACCCCGACCAGCAAGGCCATGACCGCGATGCTGAACCAGGGTCCCCAGCGCAGCAGGCGCTCGGCTTCGGCGTTGTCGAGGCCGCGGGCGCGGGCCAGAAAGTCCTTGGTGAAGATGGAGGACAGGGACAGCAGGCAGGAATCGGCGGTCGACATGATCGCCGCCACCACCGCCATCATCACCGCCAGCACCGGCAGGTAGGCGAGGGGCTGCGCTTCGACCAGGTAGGCGAGCACACGGAAGGTGATCTGATCCGTTTCGGCCCCCTCGAGACCCGGGAAGAGGGCGATGCCGGCGAGACCGATCCAGACCACTGTGGTGATCGCGATGAGGGGCAGAAAGGCCATCCCGCTCAGGGCTCGCCGCAGGGTGACCATGCTGCGGGCGGCGTAGATTCGCTGGATTGCCTGGGGATAGAGAGGCGCCCCCAGGCCGAGGAGCAAGAAGTTGCTCGCCCACACCAGGCACATACTCAAGTCAGGACTCGCCACCTTCTCTGGCGCCACCGCCTCGACGGACGCGATCACATCCGCCGGTGAGCCGACCTCGAACGACAGCAGCACTACGACCAGCAAGAGCCCGCTGAACAGCAGGCCGCCTTGCAGAACGTCGGTCCAGGCCACTGCCCGCATGCCGCCGAGAAGCTCGTAGACCAGAATCACCACCGCCCCTACCAGCACCGCCGTGGCGAAGGGCACGGCGCCGTTGGTGAGGCCAGCGAAGGCATGGCCCATGGCCATCAACTGGGCCAGCAGGTAGTTGAACAAGGTGACCACGAAAATGGTCGCCGACAGGTAGTTGAGCAGCGGGCTGCCGAAGCGCCGCGCCAGGAAATCCGTCGGCGTCACGAAGGAGCCTCGCCGCGAGCGGGCGAAGAGGGACGGCACGAACAGGGTGTAGCCGGCGACGATCGCCACCATGAAGGTGACGCTCATGAAGTAGGCCAGGCCCTGGCGGTAGGTTTGCCCCGGAAACCCGGACAGGGAGTTGCCGCTGTATTGGGTGGCGAAGAGGGTGAGCAGCAACACCATCAGGCCGAGACGCCGTCCGGCGAGGTAGAAGTCGCTGAGGGTGCGCTCACGCAAGGCGCGCCTGGCCAGCGCCCCCACAAGCAGCAAGAGCGCCACGTAGCCCCCGGCGGCCAGCACCAGGTCGCGGCCGAGGTCGGTCACGGCTCCCCCTCACCGTCGTCCCGCCAGTAGCGGGTCAACCCCCAGGCGGTGACGCAGGAAAGGGCGAGGGTGAAAGCACCGCTCCACCACAGCCAAACGGGCAAGCCCAGCCACGCCATCGGCTCGCGGCCGATGAAGGGAAAGGGCACGGTGCCCAGAGCGGTCAACGTCAGGGCCCAGCGAAAGCCGCGGTGGGCGCGGGGCTCGTCTTTCATGATGGCGCCGAGCCTACACCGGCCCTTGCCTAGTCTGCGGTCGGCATAGCGCTGGCGAAGCGCACCACCTGCTTCACGAAGTCTCGGAACTCCGTATCGCGGTCGAGACCCGGCTTCGAATCGATCTGACGCACCGCCACCAGGTCGGCCGCCGGCACCACTACCAGGTACTGCCCGAGGTAGCCCTCGCCGTAGTAGGCGTCGATCTCTCCGAGACGCCAGTCGAAGTGCTCTCGCAGCGCCGCCCGGCCGTGATTCCCGAGCCAGCGGCGCGCCTTCTCCGGGGATCCCATTGCCTGCGGCAGGAGCTCGCGCACTTCGCCCCAGGAAGAGAAGGTCTTGCCAGCGAAGGCCGCGAGCCAGGGGAGAGTCTCGAGATCGGCGGTCGCCGCCAGCTCGATCTCCTGCGAGCCGGCATGGCGCCACCAGAGCAAACCGGCCAGCGGGTAGTGCTCCTGGCCGGGAGCCAGCATCTGGTCGACGAAGTCGGCAGCGAGCAACGCTTCTCCCTGCCACTGGCCGCGGTCGAGCACCAGGCGGCCGAGCTTGGCGACATCCGCCGCGTAGAGCCGCAGTCCGGCCATGGCATGAGGCGATCCCGAAGCATCGAAGTACCACTGATAGGTCTTGATGCCGAGGAGAGCGAAGAGCTGCTTCTGGATGAAGAGGTCCATGCGCTGGCCGGACGCCCGCTCGACAATGCCGGCGAGCAAATTCACCGCCTTGTTGTTGTAGGAGAAGTGTTCCCCGGGGGCGTGATCGAGCTCGGCGGCGAGGGCCAGGCGCACCGCATCGGGGCTGGGATAGATCTCGGCGCCGGCGCTGGGGACGTTCTGCAGGCCGGAGGTGTGATTGAGCAGATGGCGGACCGTGATCTGCTGCTTGCGCCCCTGCTTCCACTCCGGGAAAAAGCCATGGACCGGCTGGTCGAGGCTCTCGAGGTGCCCGAGGGAGAGGAGCCGGCCGATGGCGAGGGCGACCACCGACTTGACCGCCGACATCAGCTCGTAGGGCTGCGGATGCTGGCCCTCCGGACGCCAGTCGATCACCACCTGGTCACCGACGGTGACGTAGAGGGCATCGCTGCGGCTGGCCTCCGCGGCGGCGATCAGGCCCTGCCGGTCGAGGCTCGAAACGCTCTCGTCTGCTGCCGCCTGCAGTCCCCCGAAAACCAGCAGCAGAGCGGTCCCCAGCGCAACGATGCGCCCCAAGAGCTAGTCCTCCTTGCGCCGCGAGAAAGCCAGCTCGAGAAGAGTCTTCTGCTCGATCGAGTGGGCCTTGGCAGAGCCGGTCGCCGGGCTGGCGCTGGCGGAGCGCTTGATCGAGCGCACTTTGATGCGATCCGTCACCAGGCGGCGCAGGCGCGGCAGAACGAAGTTGAGGGGCCCCATGTTGGCCGGCTCTTCCTGCACCCAGATGAGCTGCCGAGCCTGGGGGTGGCGCTCGAGCTCGGCGCGCAGCTCGTGCTTCGGGAAGGGGTAGAGCTGGTCGAGGAAGACCACCGCCGTCGCGTCGTCGCCACCGCGCTGCCGCTGACGCAGCAGCTCATGACCGATCTTGCCGCTGCACACCAGAACTCGATCGGCGTTCTCGACCTGCGCATCCCCCACCACCGGCAGGAAGCGCGGCCTCTCGAGCTCCGCCAGGCTGGACGTCGAGTCCTTGTGGCGCAGCATCGACTTGGGGGTGAAGACCACCAGCGGCTTGCGCCACTTGCGCAGCGCCTGGCGCCGCAGGAGGTGGAAGTACTGGCCCGCCGTCGACGGCTGACAGACCTGGATGTTGTCCTCCGCCGCCAGCGTCAGGAAGCGCTCGAAGCGGGCGCTCGAGTGCTCCGGCCCTTGCCCCTCGTAACCGTGCGGTAGCAACAGCACCAACCCCGAGAGCAAGCCCCACTTGTCCTCGGCGGCGGTGACGAACTGATCGATGATGATCTGAGCACCGTTGGCGAAGTCACCGAATTGCGCCTCCCACAGCACCAGCGCCTCGGGGTAGTCGCGCGAAAAGCCGTACTCGAAGCCCATCACCGCGGCTTCCGACAGCATCGAGTCGTAGATCTCGAAGAAGGCGTCGTCGCGCGCGATGCCGGCCAGCGGCACGACTTCCGACTCGTCCTCGATGTCGATCAGCACGGCGTGGCGCTGGTTGAAGGTGGCGCGCCGGCTGTCCTGGCCGGAGAGGCGCACCGGCACCCCCTGATGTAGTAGCGACGCCATCGCCAAGGCTTCCGCCATGCCGAAGTCGATCGGCCGCTCGCCTTGCCCCATCTCGGCCCGCTGGTCGAGCAGCCGCTTGACCTTGGGGTGGATGTGGAAGCTCTGCGGGTAGTAGGTGAGGGCCTCGGCGAGCTCGCCGAGGGTTTCGCCATCGACTCCGGTGTCAACCTCGAAGGCGCCGTCGTAGGCGCCCCCGATGTAGGCGTCCCAATAGCTCGGCGGTCGCGCCAGCGCCGGCTTCTTATCGATGCTGGTGGCGCGCTGATGGGCCGCCTCGAGCTCGGCACGGACTTCGTCGTGCTTGGCCTTGCGCTCGGCCTCGCCGAGGCCGATCTGCTCGGCGTAGATCTCCCACAGGGTGGGATGGTTTTCGAGGGCGCGGTAGAGCAAGGGCTGGGTGATGGTGGGGTCGTCGACCTCGCTGTGGCCATGGCGCCGGTAGCCGATGACGTCGACCACCACCTCGCTGCCGAAGGCATAGCGATACTCCACCGCCAGTCGCGCCGTGCGCACCACGGCATCGAGATCTTCGCCGTTGACGTGGAAGATCGGAACCGGCAGGCGCCGCGCCACATCGGTGGCGAAGTGGGTCGAGTTGTAGGCGTGGGGCTCGGTGGTGAAACCGATCATGTTGTTGACGATGACGTGCACCGTGCCACCGACGTCGAAGCCTTCGAGGGAGCTCAGGTTGAGGGTCTCGGCGAGGATCCCCTGACCGGCAAAGGCCGAGTCGCCGTGCAGCAGAATCGGCATGACGCGGCGGCGCTGCTCGTCTCCGAGGCGCTGCTGCTTGGCCCGGGTACGACCCAGGGCCACCGGATCGACGGCTTCGAGATGACTCGGGTTGGAGGCCAGGTGGATGCTGATCTCACGCCCGCGGGCGGTGTGGAAGACGCCGGTGGCCCCCTGGTGATACTTGACGTCACCGCCGCCGAGGACGCTCTTGGGATCGACGTCCTCGAAGCCGGCGAAGAGGTGCTCGAAGGGAGCACCGACGACGTGGGCCATGACGTTGAGGCGCCCGCGATGGCTCATTGCCACCACCGCCTGGACGGCATTCTCGTCGGCGGCGACATCGAGCATCTCCTCGAGCAGCGGAATGATCGCCGTCACGCCCTCGAGGGAGAAGCGCTTCGAGCCCAGGTAGCGAGCCTGCAACATCTTCTCGAAGGCTTCCGCCCGCACCAGGCGGTCGAAGACGCGCGGATGATCGACCGGCGGCGCTTCGCCCTCCATGCGCTCCTGGATCCAACGCCGGCGGGTGGGATCCGGGATGTGCATGAACTCGACGGCGATCGAGCCACAGTAGGCGCGCCGCCCCTGTTCGGCCACCTCGCCCTCGAAGTCGAGCTGGCCGAACGGTGGTGTGGGCAATCGACCGAGGGGATCGAGCTTGGCTTGCAGATAGCCCCAGCGGCGGAATGCATCGAGGATCTGCTCGTGTTCCTGCTTGTTGGCGGTGACCGTCTGATACTCGCTCATGGCCCCCGAAGGATACCGCTTTCTGGTTCTTTTGGCGCCCCCGCCGAAGGCCGCTTCGGCGGTCGCGCCCATGCTAGACTCACGCCCCGCAAAAAGCCCTCAAATCCCTCAGCCCTCGGCGTAAAGAGAAGGCTCGAACATGACTCGGAAGATCTCCTGCAGGGGCCTGCTCGCGGCGCTGACGGCCAGCGTCCTGGCCCTCGGTACGACCCTATCGGCAACCGCCGACGCCCTGCCCGACAACCCCTACGTTCCGGCTTCGACGGGCGGACTCGAGCGCATCGAGCGCGCCCTCACCAAGCTGCAACAGCATCGCCGCCTGATGATCGTGGCGGCGCACCCGGACGACGAAGACACCACCCTGCTGGCACTGGTCAGTCGGGGCCTCGGAGGCGAGGCGGCGTACTTTTCCCTCAGCCGCGGCGAGGGCGGCCAGAACCTCATCGGCACCGAGCTCGGCGTCGGTCTCGGGTTGCTGCGCAGCCGCGAGCTCGAGGCCGCCCGGCGCATCGACGGCGCTCGCCAGTACTTCGCCCGCGCCTTCGACTTCGGCTACACGCGCTCCCTCGACGAGACCTTCGAGCGCTGGCCCCGGGAGATTCTCCTCGAAGACACGGTACGGGTGATGCGACGGTTCAAGCCGCAGGTGGTGGTGTCGGTGTTTCCCCCGGACGCCCGCGCCGGCCACGGCCAGCACCAGGCCGCCGGCGTCATCACCGGCGAGGCCTTCCGCGCCGCCGGCGACCCCAAGGCCTTTCCGGAGCTGATCGCCGAGGGCTTGGCGCCCTGGCAGCCGAGCGCCTTCTACCGCGCCGCCTGGTGGAATCCGGAGGGCGCCTCCATGACCTACGACCTGGCCCGCCTCGAGCCGGTGAGCGGCCGTTCGATCTTCCAGATCGCGATGGCGAGCCGCAGCCAGCACCGCTGCCAGGACATGGGCATGCTGCAGCCCATCGGTCCCCAGGAAGGTCGACTCTCCTGGGTCGAAGGCGGCGCCGGCAACGGCGGCGACCAGCCTTTTGCCGGCCTCGATACGGACCTCGCCGGCCTCGCGTCGACGCTCCCCCCGGGGGACTCCCGCGAGCGCCTCGAGGCGCTCCTGCGCCGCGCCCAGGGCCTCGCCGAAGAAGCCCACGGCCGGGTGACCGCGGCCGATCCCCAGGCCATCCTGCCGACCGCCCTGGAGATCCTCGACACCCTGCGCCAGGGCCGCCAGTGGATCGACATCGCGGAACCGGCGGCGGACCTGTTGGACGAGAAGATCGCCGTCGCCGAAGAGTTGGTGGTGAGCGTGGCCGGCCTCGCCGTCGACGCCCACAGCACCGCCGAAGGCCTGATCCCGGGAGAGGCCATCACCCTCGAAGCGGCGCTCTGGGATGCCGGCGCCAGCGGCGCCGAGCTCCTCGGCCTCGAGGTGATCAGCCCGCGCGGCCTGGACCTCGACGTGACGCCGACGGAGCTTCCCGAGCGCAGCGGCTGGATCGCTCGCTTCTTCGGTCAGGATCAGCCCGAGAAGGGCTTCTACCTGCGCGCCTTCGAGGTGACGGTGCCGGCCGGCAGCGCCCCGTCGGTGCCCTACTTTCTGGAGCGACCCCGCCGCGGCGACCTCTACGACTGGAGCAATGCCCCGGCGACGGTGCGCGGCGAGCCCTTCGGTCCGCCAGTGCTCTTGGCGCGCTTCCGCATCGCGCTGGGAGACCAGCGTCTGACCCTCGTGCGGGAGGTCGTACACCGCCACCGCGATCAGGCCGAGGGCGAAATCCGCTACCCCTTGCGGGTGATGCCACCCCTCGAGATCGACCTCGGGCGCGACCTGTGGGTGTGGCCAACCGGCGACGGGGCACCCAGGGACCTCGAAGTGCTGCTGACCTCGCGCTCCGGCGCACCGGTGAGCGGCCGCGTCGAGGTCACCGTGCCGGCGGGCTGGCCGACCGTCGCCCCGGCCTCCTTCCGGCTGGAGAAGAGCGGCTCCCGGGACAGTGTCCGCCTGCAGGTCAGCCCACCCAATCCCTTCCCGCCGGGCAACTACCGCCTCGGCCTCGAGGCGGTGGTCGAGACGACGCAGGGCCAGCTACGCCTCGACCTCGGGCTGCCCAAGATCGACTACTTCCACGTTGTGCCGACGCTGCAGCCGCGCCGCGCCGAGGTCCGCATCAGCGCCACCTCTCTGGCGGTGCCCGGCCTCGACCGCATCGGCTACGTCCGCGGTGCCTCGGACCGCGTGCCGGAGGCATTGCGCGAGGTCGCCCTGCCGATCGAGATGCTCACCCCCGAGACCCTCGCCAGCCAGGATCTGTCGGTCTACGACGCCATCGTCATCGGCAGCCGCGCCTACGAGGCCACCGCCGGCCTGGCGGCGGTCAATCCGCGTCTGCTGGAGTACGTCGAGGCCGGTGGCCTGCTGCTCGTCCAGTACCAGCAGTACGCCTTCGCCGGTGGCGCCTTCGCCCCTTACGCCTTGACCATCGACCGGCCCCACGACCGGGTCACGGACGAGACCGCCGCGGTCACGCCGCTGCTGCCGCAGCACCCGGTGTGGACCACGCCGAATCGCATCGCCGAGTCCGATTGGTCCGACTGGGTGCAGGAGCGCGGCCTCTACATGGCGGACACCTGGGACGAAGCCTTCGTGCCGCTGCTGGCGATGGCCGATCCCGGGGGCGAGCGCCAGGAGGGCGCCCTGCTGGTGGCCGACTACGGTGAGGGAACCTACATCTATACGGGGCTGGCCTTCTTCCGGCAGCTACCCGCCGGCGTGCCCGGCGCTTATCGCCTGTTCGCCAATCTCCTCGCACTTTCCGGGAGCTGATCGTGAGCCGTCACCTACGCTGGTTGTTGATTGCGCTGCCCCTCGCCGCCGCCTGTAGCGGTGGAGGCGACCAAAAGCTGTTGGTCTACTCGCCCCACGGCCGCGACCTGCTGTCCCTCTTCGAGACCACCTTCGAAGCCGAGAATCCCGGCGTCGACGTGCGCTGGCTCGATATGGGCTCGCAGGAGATCTACGACCGGGTGCGCTCGGAGAAGGCCAACCCCCAAGCCGATGTCTGGTTCGGGGGCCCATCGACTATCTTCGCCCGCGGAGCCGAGGAAAATCTCTTGGAGCCCTTCCGGCCGAGCTGGGCGGGGGCGATTCCGGCCGGCTACAACGATCCCGCGGACCGATTCTTCGCCGCCTACCGCACCGCCCCGGTGCTGCTCTTCAACTCGGCGGCGATCGCCCCCGAGGACGCGCCCGCGGACTGGGAAGACCTCCTCGACGAGCGCTGGCACGACCAGATCCTGATTCGCGATCCCCTCGCCAGCGGCACCATGCGGATCTTCTTCGGCATGATCCTGGAGCGCTCCCTGCGCACCACCGGCGATCCGCGCTCCGGTTTCGAGTGGCTCGGGCGCCTCGATGGGCAGACCAAGGAGTACGTCCTCAATCCGGTGCTGATGGTCGAAAAGATGGTTCGCCAGGAGGGTCTGCTGACGGTGTGGGAGCTCACCGACGCCCTCTGGCAGCTCGAGCGCCGGATGCCCCTCGACTATCGCTTCCCATCGAGCGGAACACCGATCATCGTCGACTCGATCGGTTTGGTCGCGGGAGCTCCCAACGGCGAGCTCGGCAAACGCTTCATCGAATGGGTGGGCAGCCCGGAGGCGCAGGAGCTCGCCGCCCGCGAGGCCTTCCGGCTGCCGGCGCGCAACGACCTGCCGACGGAGGATCTCCCGGCCTGGGCCCGCGAAGTGCTCGAAAACATCGTGCCCGCCGAGGTCGACCGCGACGTCATCGAACGTCATGGCCCCGACTGGATGTCGACCTGGGATCGCAGCGTGCGCGGTAAGGGCGCCGCCTGAGGAGGCACCCGGCAGCTCCATGGATCGACCCTTTCTCGCCCTCCAGGGCATCGAAAAGCGCTTCGGTGACCAGCGCGTCCTCGACGACATCTCGCTCGAGGTCGCGGAAGGCGAGATCCTCGCCCTCCTCGGACCGAGCGGCAGCGGCAAGACCACCCTGTTGCGCCTGCTCGCCGGCTTCGAGCACCCCAACCGCGGCAGCATCCGGGTCGATGGCCTCGATGTCGCTCCCCTGCCGCCGGCCAAACGCCGCTTCGGCATGGTGTTCCAGCACTACGCCCTGTTCCCCCACCTCACCGTCGGCGAGAACGTCGCCTTCGGCCTCGAATCGGTCGCCTTGCCGGTGGCGGAGCGCGCCAGGCGCATCGCCGAGATGCTCGAGCTGGTCGACCTCGCCGGCTTCGAGCAACGCCGCGTCGGCGAGATCTCCGGCGGCCAGCAGCAGCGTGTCGCCTTGGCCCGAGCCCTGGCACCGCAACCCAAGCTGCTGCTCCTCGACGAGCCCCTTTCGAACCTCGATCCTGCCCTGCGCGAGCGCACCCGGCGCGAGCTGGCGGCGGCCTTCCGGCGGGTCGGCATCACCACCGTGTTGGTCACCCATGAGCAGGAGGAAGCCTTCGACCTCGGCGACCGGGTGGCGGTGCTCCACGCCGGCCGGCTGGCTCAGGTGGGACGCCCCGAGGAGCTCTACGGTGAGCCGGCGACGCCCTTCGTCGCCGGCTTCGTGGGCCGCGCCAGCCGCCTTTCCGGTCGCGTCACTGCGGGCGGCCAGGGCATCGAGCTCGAGGCCGGCGTCACCTGGCCCGCGGTCAATGCCGACGACCTCGCCGATGGCGCCGCGGCCGAGCTCGTGGTGCGGCCCGAGAGCCTCGCCCTGAGCCTCGCCACCGCTGAAGGATCGCCCGCGGTTCGAGGCGAGGGACTGACCGGTACCGTCGTCGGCCGTCGCTTCACCGGTCCACTGACCTACTTCCAGGTCGTTCTGGCCACGGGCACCGAGATCGAGGTTCTGGCCCCCTCGGACGCCGCCCGGCTCGACGAGGCAGTGATCGTCAGCGCTGCCGGCAACGGTCCGCGACCGCGCCTCTTTGCCCCCGGAAAGCTCCCGTGAGGGAACGCCGACCGCCCAGCCGCCGCGCCTCCCGCTCGGCGGCCTTCGCGCTCGCCGCCTTCCTCGGCTGGCTGGTCGGCTACCCGCTGCTGATGACCCTGCTGCAGGCCCTCGGGCTCGCCGGCGGCGATGGCTGGAGCCTGGCTCCGTTCCAGGAATTCGTCAGCCGTCCCGACGAGTGGCTGGCACTGTGGCGCAGTCTGTGGATCTCCCTCGCCTCGGTGGCTCTGGCGGCCGCCATCGGCATTCCCCTGGGCTTCATCTTCGAGCGCACCGAGTTTCCGGGACGCCAGTTCCTCGGCGCCTTGATCGCCCTGCCGGTGGCCCTGCCGCCATTGGTCGGAGTGATCGCTTTTCTCTTCCTCTACGGCGAGAGCGGCTTTATCTCGCGCGGCATTCGGATGCTGTTTTCCCTCGACGGACCGCCCTGGCGGCTCAACGGTCCCGGGGCCATTCTCCTGGTTCATGCGTACTCGATGTACGTGTACTTCTACCTGTTCACTCGCGCCGGCCTCGCCCGCCTCGACAACGCCCTGCTCGAAGCCGCCGCTTCCCTCGGCGCCGGCCCCGGACGCACCCTGCGAAAGGTCACCCTGCCGCTGCTCGGACCGTCCCTCGCCGGTGCCGCCCTGCTCACCTTCATGACCTCTCTGGCGTCCTTCTCGGCGCCCTACATCTTCGGCGGCGGCTTTCGGGTGATGACCACCCAGATCGTGTTCTCGAAGCTCAACGGCGAGACCACCATGGCCTACGTCGAGACGGTGACCTTGGCGGCGATGGCCCTCGTCGCCCTCTGGGCGATGCAGCGCCTCAGCCCGCCGGCGGCGGTGGAAGGCGCGGTACGCGGCATCGCGCCGTCACGGCGGCAGCTACGCAGCCGCTGGAGCCGCGCCCTCGCCGGCGGCGCCGGCTACGCCCTCGCCGCCCTCATGCTGCTGCCCCACGCCACCCTCGTACTGATCTCCCTGGTGCCCCCGGGTACCTGGACGACGGAGGCCTGGCCGCCGGTCCTCAACTTCGACAACTACCGCCTGCTGGCCGCCGAGCCGGGACGACTGACGCCGGTCTGGAACTCGCTGTGGATGGCCACCGTGGCGGCGCTGGCGGCGGTCCTCTTGGGCTTCCTGGCAGCGCGCTCGTCGCTGCGCCACAAAGGCCGGCTCGGCCGCCTTCTCGAAGGACTTCTGTCGCTGCCCTGGGCGATTCCGGGCACCGTCTTCGCCGTCGCCCTGGCGACCACCTTCAGCGTTCAGCAACCCTGGTTCGGCCGCTTCGTCCTGATCGGCACCCCCTGGATCCTGCCGTTGGCCTACCTGGTGCGCAATCTGCCGATGACCGGCCGCGCCGCCCTCGCCGGCCTCGGTCAGCTCGACGGCGCCCTCGAGGAGGCCGCCGCCTCCCTCGGCGCCAGCCCCTGGCGCACCGCCCGCCGGATCGTGCTGCCGCTGGTGCGGCCGGCGCTGGCCGCCGGCGCCAGCCTGGCCTTCATCACCGGCCTCGGTGACTTCGTGACCTCGATCGTGCTCTACACCTACAGCACGCGACCGATCTCGATCGAGATCTTGTCGAACCTCCGGCTGCAAGAGCTCGGCGTCGCCGGCGTTTACGGCGTCTTGTTGATGATCGCCGGCACCACCGCCTTCGTGCTGTGGGGCCGCAAGGAAGCCGCCTGATGACCCAGCCTCCGATGCTCAAGCGCCTGTGGGTGATCATGGTCACCGGCTTCGTCGACATGATGGGTTTCCTCATCGTGCTGCCGCTGCTGCCCTTCTACGCCCAGCGCTTCGGGGCAACCCCTGCGGATGTCGGCTACCTGGTTGGAGCCTTCTCCTTCATGCAGCTGGTCAGCGCTCCCTTCTGGGGTCGCCTGTCGGATCGCTGGGGGCGCCGCCCGATCATCCTCACCAGCCTGGTGACGTCGGCCGTCGCCTTCGTGTTCTTCGCCCTCGCCCAGTCCCTCTGGATGCTCTTCCTGTCGCGCCTCATCCAGGGTGCCGCCGGCGGCACCGTCGGCGTGATCCAGGCTTACGTCTCCGACGCCGCCGGCCCCGGCCAGCGCGCCAAGGCCCTCGGCTGGGTGACCGCCGCCACCAGCGCCGGCGTCATGCTCGGTCCGGCGGTGGCGTCCTTCGCGGTGCAGTTCGGGGAAAGCGCACCGGGCTTCGTCGCCGCCATCCTCTGCCTGCTCAATTTCGCCTTCGCCTGGCGCTGGCTGAGCGAGCCCAAGGGCGCCGAGACCGGCGATGCCTCACCGCCGACGGCGATCTGGCGCACCATGGCCGAAGTGCTGCGACGCCCCACCGGCTCGGTGTCGGCGCTGATCTGGCTCTACGCCGTCAGCATGATGGCCTTCATGGCCCTGAACGGTGTTCTCGCCCTCTACCTCGAGCGCGTTTTCGGCGTCACCGAGGCCAACATCGGTTGGTTCTTCGTCTACGTCGGCGGCCTGTCGCTGGTGATGCGAGCATTCGTTCTCGGCCCGGTGATCGACCGCCTCGGCGAGCTGCGCACCCTGCGCCTCGGCTGGATCGCCCTCGCCTTCGGCCTCGCCATCCTGCCACTGCCACGCTCGATCTTCACCCTGGCGGTGGCGGTGCTCTTCGTACCCGTCGGCACCGCTTTCCTGTTCCCCGCCACCACCGCTCTGGTCTCAGAGCGGGCGAGCAAACGCCAGGTCGGCCAGACCCTCGGCGTGCAGCAGACCTTCGGCGGCGTCGCCCGCTGGCTCGGCCCCTCCTGGGCCGGCCTGCTGTTCCAGCATGCCGGCATCGCCACGCCGTTCTGGGTCGCCTCGGCGCTGGTGGCGGTCGCGGGAACCATCGCCTGGGGTGTGATCAAACCGATCAGCGCCGAGGCCGCAGCTCCGGAAGCGGCGCCGGCCCCGGACCCCGTCGCCCCCGCCTGAACCCCCGACGCCAAGGTCCGATCGCAGCGGGCCTGCTCGCCTCGCCGCCGCCGAGATCGCTGGAAACCTCACCTTCACGCCATTCGTAAAAACAGAAACGCCACCGGAACGGTGAGAGCCCGACACCCGGGCCACCAGGGGCCGGCGCGCCAGAAAGCGCTGTCGGCAACCCAACCAGCAGGAGAGCACGCTCTCCGTATCGATAGAATTCACCAAATCAAACCCCGCTCAATCTCGAAGGAGATGGAAGGAATGCAACAGATCCATCGCTGGACCCTCGCCTTGGCGCTTGCCGGCCTGGTCGTCGGTAGCGCCGCCGCCGACGAGGGCATGTGGACCTTCAACGGCTTCCCCTCGGCCAAGTTCGAAGCCGAATACGGATTCGCCCCGAGCCAGGAGTGGCTCGACCACGTGCGCCTGTCGTCGGTGCGATTCAACTCGGGCGGCTCCGCCTCCTTCGTGTCCGCCGACGGCCTGGTGATCACCAATCACCACGTCGGCCTGGACTGCATCCAGAAACTGTCATCGGCCGAGAACGACTTTGTCGGAGAGGGCTTCGTCGCCCGCCGCTTGGCCGATGAAGAGGTCTGCCCGGACCTCGAGCTCAACGTCCTCGACAGCATCGAGCGGGTCACCGATCGCGTGCGTGCCGCCGTCGGCGACACCAAGGACGCGGCGGCCGCCGGCGAGGCCCGGCGCGGCGAGCTGTCGCGCATCGAGAAAGAGTGCCAGGACGAAACCGGCCTGCGCTGCGACGTCATCACCCTCTACCGCGGTGGGGAGTACGACCTCTACCGCTATCGCCGCTACACGGACGTGCGCCTGGCGTTCGCACCGGAGGCCCAGTTCGGATTCTTCGGCGGCGACCCGGACAATTTCAACTATCCGCGCTACTGCATGGACTTCGCTCTCTTCCGGGTATGGGACGGCGACGAGCCGGCGCGCACCGAGAACTTCCTCGAGTTCAATCCCGCCGGTCCGCAGGAGGGCGAGGTGATCTTCGTTTCCGGCAACCCGGGCTCGACCGGCCGCCTCAACGCCGTCGCCCAGCTCGAGTACCTGCGCGACGAGGCCTACCCCCATACCCTGCTGCGCCTTTCCTACCTGCGCGACGCCCTGCGCAGCTTCGCCGCCCGTGGCGAAGAGCAGGAGCGCATCGTCGAGGACGATCTGCTGGGTGTCGAGAACGGCATCAAGGCGATCTCCGGCTACATGTCGGGATTGGTGGACGACCAGCTGATGGCGCGCAAGACGGCGGACGAGGAGCTGCTGCGGGAGAAGGTGGCGAGCGATCCCGAGCTGGCGGCACGCATCGGCGACCCCTGGGCGGACCTCGAACGGTCGATTACCATCGGACGCACCTTCGCGCGCCGTTCGGAGGCCCTCGCCGGCCTCAGCGGCACCAAGCTGTCGGGCATCGCCCGGCGCCTCGTGCGGCTGACCGCCGAGGTCGAAAGGCCGAACGCCGAGCGCCTGCGGGAGTTCCGCGAAACCGCCATGCCCTCGGTGCTCCAGCGCCTCTACTCGAAAGCTCCGATCTATCCCGAGTACGAGCAGTTCCGGATGGAAATGGCGCTGCGCCAGTTCCGGGCTCAGTTCGGCCTCACCAACCCGCTGGTGCTGGAGGTCTTCCAGGGCAAGACCGCGGAAAAGCTCGCCGCGGAGCTGATCTCAGGCACCAAGCTGGCCGACGTCGAGGTGCGCAAGAGCCTCGTGGACGGCGGCGTCGCGGCCGTGAAGGCCTCGGACGACCCGCTGATTCGCCTGATGCGGACCATCGACGAAACCGGCCGTGAGCTGCGCCGTCGCAACGACGACGAGGTCAGCGCCGTCCGCCGAGCAGCCAACGAGAAGATCGCCGACACCTTCTTCGAAGTCCACGGCACGGACACCTACCCGGACGCCACCTTCACCCTGCGGCTGTCCTACGGCCAGGCCCTCGGTTATCGCGAAGGGGAGCAGGACATCCCTTGGGTGACTCAGCTCGGCGGTCTCTTCGAGCGCTCCGAGAAGTTCGGCGGCGAGGCGCCCTTCGACATCCCGCCGACGTTGGCCGCCGCGCGCGACCGAATCGACCCCGAGACGCCCTACAACTTCGTCTCGACCCACGACATCATCGGCGGCAACTCCGGCAGCCCGGTGATCAACCGCGCCGGCGAGTTCGTCGGCATCATCTTCGACGGCAATCTCTTCGCGCTCCCCAACCGCTTCGTCTACAACGACGAGCAGGGGCGCTCCGTGTCGGTGCATGCCGCGGCCGTTCTCGAGACCTTGCTCGAGATCTACCCCGGCGCCGAGCACCTCGGCAAAGAGCTGATGGAAGGAGGTCGCTAGCGCGCTGCTGGTTTCCGGTGAGCGCGGTTCAAACGCGAAAAGGCCCGGCGTTTGCCGGGCCTTGAGCGATCAAGGTTGGTTGCGGGGGCAGGATTTGAACCTGCGACCTTTGGGTTATGAGCCCAACGAGCTACCAGACTGCTCCACCCCGCGTCACCTTGAAGCGACGGTCGTGTTCCGCCGCGGAGGCGAATCGTTGCACAGTCCCGACGAGGAGTCAACACCCGGGCCGGCGGCCCGGAGAGGCCACCTCTAATCGTCGAGGTGGATCAGGAACTCGTCGTGGATCTCGGCACGGAGGGCGGCGAGATCCGCCTCCTGGGAACGCCCGCGGCGGGCCTCGACGATCAGCACATGGGGCATCTCGTCGGTGTCCGTGTAGGTCTCGTGGCGCTCGAGGCCCTGGAACACCTCGAGATCGCTCTCCCGGTAGCGGCACCAACGGAGATCCTCGAAGCCACAGGCGCGCAGCGCCCGTCCGAGGAGCTCGCGGTTCCACAGAAAGCGATGGCGCCAGCCATAGAAGGCGCGGTTGGCGCGAATCGCCGCCTCTTCCTTCTGCCGGCCCTCGAAGTAGGGCGGATAATGGGTGCTCCATACCCAATCGAGATTGGGAGTCGAAAGGCGCAGCCAGCCGTCCGGGCGTAGGACCCGGTGACACTCGAGCAGGAAGGCCAACGCCGCCTGAATGTCGAGATGCTCGAGAAAGTGCTCGGCGTAGACCGCCTCGACGTTGCGGAAGTCGAGTCCCTCGGTGACATCGGCCACCACATCGACGCCGGGCAGGGCCTGGATATCGATATTGACCCAGCCTTCGAGGCGGAGCTTGCCGGCTCCGATATGGAGCTTCTGAGGAACGCGACGCAGGAGGGGCATGGAGGGAATTCCGAGGGGCCGGCGCAGTCTATCAGCGCCTCGCCGCGGCGGCGCCCCGGCGGGGTAGGATCGCGCCCATGCAGGGACCCCCCGCCAGTCTCCGGCAACGGCTAATCCTCTCTGGCCTCCTCTCGGTGGCCCTTCTCGCCCTCGCCTGCCGCCCCCCGGCGCCACCGCCGGCAAGGCCTCTGCTCGACGATCTGCATCAGCCGGACCTGCTGATCGAAGCGGCGCGGTTGGATCACCGGCCGAGCCTCGACGGCCATCGCTTTCTCGCCGGTTGGTGGCCCTGGCGCGACGGCGAAGGCCGAGTCCGGCTCAATCCTCTCGAGGGCGGCTCCCGCCTCGAGATCGTGCAGTTGGCGGCGCGACCGCGGCGGCTGGTGCTCGATCTCGCCGGCGGCACCGGCGGCGAGGTCGCCGTGCGCTTCGGCGACCGCCTGCTGGCGCAGGCGCCGGTAGAGGCGACGATCGAGCTTCCCCTGCCGGCGGATCTACCCCTCGGCCGGGTACCCCTCGACCTGACGTTCTCCGGCAGCCGCGACGTCGCCTTGGCCGGTGCGGCGGTGCGGCCGGTGGCCCACCCCGGGGAAATCGAGCGAGTCGGCGACGAGATCCACCAGCAGGGCACCTCCCTGCTCGAAGCGGTGCGTCCCGTCGCCGGCCGCCACCGATTGACGGGTCGCTTCGTGCCGCCCCCAGCACCGGCGCCCGATCAGCGCTTCGTCCTGCGGGTCGAGGACGCGACAGGCCGGCCACTGGTCGAGCGATCCTGGCCCGACAACGGACTGCGCGGTGCCTTCGACCTGACCTTCGATGCGCCCCCAGCCCCTGGCTGGCGGCGCATCCGGCTACTCGCCCAGGGCGCGGGACCGGCCGCCACCTGGCACGACCTGCGCTGGGAAGGCGGAACGCAACCGACGACCCCGCGGGCGGCGGCCGGCGCCGAGACGACCGCGCCGACGACCGAACGGCCGAAGCTGGTGGTCCTTTACGTGCTCGACGCCCTGCGAGCCGACGCCCTCGGCGCCTACGGCAGTCCTCGCGGCGCCTCCCCGACCCTCGATCGCCTGGCGCAAGAGGGCTGGCTGTTCGCCAATCACCGCTCCACCGCTCCCAACACCCTACCCTCCACCAAGGCACTCTTGACCGGCCACGCGCCGCGTTTCCGAGGCGGCTGGAAGATTCCGGCCGATGGCCTTCCGACCCTCGCCGAGCAGTTCGCCGACGCCGGCTACCGCACCGGCCTGTTTTCGGGCAATGTCTACGTGTCGCCCACCTACGGCACCGACCGCGGCTTCGAGCACGCCGCCTTGGTGGACGGTGGGACCACCGGTCCGGTCAACGACAACGCAGCGCGCATCCACGCCGCCGCCGAGGCCTGGCTCGACACCCTGCCGGCCACCGCGTCGGTGTTCCTCTACCTGCACACCATCCACCCCCACAACCCCTACACCCCGCCGGAGCCGCTGCGCTCCCGCTTTGCGCCGCGCGGCCCTTCGGCCATCGACGGCGCCACCGAGACGCTGCTCGACGTCCAGCGCGGCCGACGCACCCTCGCCGACGGCGATCGCGAGCGCCTGCGGGGACTCTACGCCGGCGCCCTGGCTTACAACGATCAGCAGATCGGGCATCTCCTCGACGCCCTCGCCGAACGCTTCGCGCCGCAGGACACCGTCCTCGCCGTCACCTCGGACCATGGCGAGGAGCTCTTCGACCATGGCGGCCTGCTCCACGGCTACACCCTCTATCGCGAGATGATCGAGATTCCGTTGATCCTGTGGGCTCCGGGCCGGCTGGCGCCGCGGCGCATCGCGGCCGCCACCGACACCACCGACCTCCATGCCACGCTGCGCGGCCTGGTGGTCTCCGGCGAGCCTGCGGGGCGAAATCTGCTCGCCTCCCAATGGTCGCCGCAGCCAGTGCGCTTCGCCGCCGCCGCCAGCGTTCCCGGCGGCATCTTCTCCGCCCGCAGCGACCGCCTCGAGCTGATCTTCGCACCGCGTCAAGGACTCGGCTGGGGCCAGGGGGACGGCCTCGGGCGCAGCAAGCAGCCGGTCTATCTCTTCGACCTCGAAGGCGACCCCGAGCAGCGCCTCAATCTGGCCGGCGACGGGCGGCCGGAAGCCGCCTGGCTGCGCGAGCGACTGCGCGCCTGGATCGAGTCCGGTCGCCCCGCGGAGGACGGCGCCACACCACCGGCCGAGGACGAAGAGACCCGGCGCCAGCTCGAAGCGCTGGGATACCTGTAAGGACGCCCCTCAGAGAGTCTCGCCGGGGGTCGCTTCGACCTGCGGTCGCAGGCCGAGGTCGCCGATCTCCTCCATCGAGAAGTAGTAGTCCTGCTCCTTCGAAAAGCTCACGCCGGCGGTGACTCGCTGAGTGATGACGACCTGAATTCCCTCGAGCTCTTCGGGCTTGCCGTGGGCCGAGGCGGTGTAGCGAGCAATCTCGAGGGCGATGGCGTTCCAGTCCGCATTCTCGTCGTCGGCGAAGGCCGGGTTGACGATCTCGACGGCGAGGGTCTTGCCGGACTCGTTGGACCAGTTCCAGTTGACCCCCAGGTCCTCCGCTGGATAGATCGAGAGCAGCTCTTCGCGCAGCGTGAGGGCGAACTGCATGGCGCCTTTGCCCTCGGCGGCGAGCTCTTCGGCCTTTTGGTACCAGGCGGTCGATTTGAGCAGGTCGGGATTGAGGGCGAGGGTCAAGCCGCTCACCAACAGCAGAATCAGGACTAGACAGCCACACCCCAGGAAGAGCTTGCCGCAACCGATACCACCACGATCACCCATCAATCCGCCTCCTTGCCGATTTCGTCCTCGACCGGAGCCACCACCTCACCCTCGGCAGGCGAAGCCGGCTCTTCTTCCTTTACGCCCAGCAGGCGATCGATCTTCCCGTGGAGCTGTTCGAGCTCGATATCGAGCTGATCGCGGAGCTCGCGAATGCGTGATTCCTCGGCCTGCTCGGCGACCTTGCGGGCCTTCTCGAGGTCCTTGAGGGTGCGCCGGCTTTCGATCAGCGCCGCCGCCTCGCTCTTCGACAGCAGGAGCAAATAGACCAAGGTCAGGATGCCCATCGCACCGAGGAGAAGCAACCCCAGCGGCGCGTCGACCCGACCGATCAGGATGTTGAGGCTCGCCGGCGCGGCGAACTGCTCCCAGTTGAGAGCGGTGAACAGCAACGCCAGCAGGAAGACCAGAATGAGCAGGAAAGTGCGAATCTTCATCAGTCCCTCCGTGAACGACCGTTCGGGAGGGACCCGGCGAATAGCCCCCACCCATTCCACTCCCTGGGCGCATCGGTCGGTCCTCGGGCTTCCCGAAAACCGACCAGCGAGTCAAACAGGAACGGAACGGGCTGATTCTCTCATCTCGCCGCTCAGCCACGAGGGCGGGTCGCGGCGCAAGCCGCTTCCCGACCAGCGAGCGCCGCGCCGCCGTCTCACGGCCGCGGCATCAGCGGCCTTCGAGCCGCTGCGAGAGCTCGAGGATTTTCTTTTCGAGCTCCTCGAGACGCTTCTCCAGGGGTCCGCAAGACGGCTGCGGGAAGAGGCCCTCGCCACGTTCGAGGGTCTTCTGGAGATCGACGATGGCCGCAGCGGCACCGCCCGAGTCGAGGCGGTAGGTGAAGGCGTTGCCGCTGGCGTCCCCGGCATCCTGCTGTGATCGCCAGAGGAACTGCCGAATGTCGGCTTCGGGCACGGCCCGCAGAGTGATCTCGGCGGTGACCTTCTGGAGGCGCCGGTCGCGGTAGATCTCGAGCACCACCGGATCCCCTTCCTGATAGGCCCGCACCAGGCGACGCAGGTCGCGGCTCGCCACCACATCCTTGCCGTCGAGGGCCGTCAGCACGTCTCCCACGCGCACGCCGGCGCGATCGGCGGGCCCGCCGGGCGTCACCTGGGCGACCAGAACCCCGGCGGTCTCGGCGACTCCGAAGAAGCGTCGCAGCTCCGGCGTCAGGTCGGTGAGACGCAGGCCGAGGAAGCCCCGCGGCTTGCCGGGCTCGTCGAGCCCGAAAATCTGCAGGTCGAAGCGCTGATCGTGGCTCGAGTGATCGCCGAGAATCAGCGGCCGATTGCGCAGGCTCTGGGTCAGCCAGTTGAGCTTGGACTCACCCTCGATCTCGACCTCTTCGCCCTGAGCATTGAAGAACACCGCGCGGGTCAGGCCATCGCTGCCCTCGCGCAGCTCGCAGCGCAGCTCCTGCTCGGCGCCGTCGCTGACGGAGATCGCCCGGCAGTCGATCACGCCCTCGTCGTCTTCGGTGATCTCGACGTTCTGGCTGATCACCACCACCCGGTGCTCATCATCCTGCGCCCAAACCGCTCCGCCCATAGCGAGGCCGGCGAGTATCAACGTGGATAGCGCGATGCGTTTCATGGGGCTGTTCTCCCTTGCTACCGATAGGTCTCAGTAGGTGGTCATGCGGGCGGGTCGATACTCGCCGCCGGCCGGCGCCCGGCGCGCCGACGGTCGCAGATCCTCGCGGCCGAGATCGAGCACGATGTCGAGGCCTTCGTCTCCGCCCAGGTAGAGCACTGGAGCCTGCTGGTGCTCGCGCAGGGAGCGCACCTCGGCGGTCAGACGACGGTGGTCCTGGCGCAGCTCCTCGAGGAGAGCACGGGCTTCCTCGCGATCCACTGCCGCCGAGTCGTCACCCCCACCGCGCGGCGCCAACAAGACGCCGGCGAAGGCCAGCAACAGCATCGCCGCGGCCGCCAAACCGGCCCAGCTCGCCGGGCGATTCCAGGGATTCCCGGGCCCTTGCTCGGTCCCCGCATCGGCCGGCAGCCGGCGCAGCACCTGGGCGGTGAATTCATCGCTGGCTCGTGCCGTCGGCAGCGAGCGTAGGGCCTCGTCGAGACGTCGGTCGCTCATCGAGCTTCTCCGTTCCAATAGGGCTCCAGCCGCCGCCGGAGCCGTTCGCGAGCTCGAAAGATCCGCGACTTCACGGTCCCGACTCGACAACCGAGCTGGTCCGCGATGGCGTCATAGGGCCAATCCTCGAGCTCGTGCAAAACGAGGGGAATCCGAAACTTCAGGGGCAGGTCGGCGATCGCCCCCTGCACCTGGTGTTGGAGCTCGTCCCGCAGCAGATCGCCGGCCTCCGGCGTGTGCCCGTTGGCGCTCGCCCCGTACATTGGCTCGATTCCCCGCCAGCGGCGGAAGCGGCGTTCCTCGGAGCGCAGACGATTCACCGCAATGCGATACAGCAAGGCCTTGAGACAGCCCCGCTCCTCGTAGCGCCGTGCGCTCTCGAAGAGTCGGAGGAAGCTGTCTTGCGCCAGGTCCTCGGCCCGCTGGCGACAGCCTGCCAGGCGGGTGAGATAGTTGACCAGCGGGTCCTTGTAGCGATCGACGATGCTGCCAAAGGCCTCGAGGTCACCCCGGCGTGTCGCGGCCATCAAATCGGCATCGCTCCGTTCGCCCATGCGCTCCTCTCGCATCCCCCACAACGCACCGTCCGGCGCAGGGTTCCGCAGCCGGTCGAAAAAGATCATAGGAAGCGCTGGAAGAGGATCATGGCCACCAGCGTCAGAGTGGCGAGAAGACCGACCCGCGGCTGCGGCGCCTGGTCGAAGGCTTCCGGCAGGAGCTCGACGAAGACCATGTAAACCATCGCCCCGGCGGCGAATCCGACACCGTAAGGCAAGGCCGAGCGGAAGGTGTCGACGAAGAGAAAGGCGGGGACCGCCATCACCGGTTGCGGCAATGACGAAAAGATGCTCCAGCCGGCACAGGCGAGTACGCTCACCCCTTGGGGTCGCAACACGGCACTGATCGCCAATCCCTCGGGGACGTTGTGCACCGCGATGGCGACGGTGATCACCGTCGCCAAGGTCATGCCGCCGCCAAAGGACGACCCCACCGCCACCCCTTCGGCGAAGGAGTGGGCCGTCATCACCACCAGCATCAAGAGGATCCTGCGCGCCCCGGCACCGCTCAGCCGACCGAACCGGACATCGTGCTCCCCCAGAAATCTCTGGATCAGCAGGATGAAAGCGATGCCCAGGTGGACCCCGGCAATGGTCTGCCAGCGCCCGGTGCGGGTACCCTCGGCAACCAGCCCGAAGCTCGCGCCTAGCATGAGACCGGCGGCCACGGCATTGGCGTAAGCGACGGCGCGCGCCGAGACCCGACGCACGAAGACAAAAGGCAAAGCTCCCAGCCCGGTCGCCAAGGCAGTCAGGAGACCGTAGAGGAAAACCAGCAGCACCGGGCTCACGGCACCAGTCCCCGCAGCAGCACCACCAGGCTCATCGCCACGCTGGTCACCAGGGCGATGCGGCTGGCGCCGGCTTCGCGATAGGCCTCCGGCAAGAGCTCCGTCAGGATCAGGAAGACCAGAGCACCCACCGCGAAGCCGAGTATCCAGGGGAGGATGGCCGGCGCCGCCGAGATCACCGCAAAGGTCGAGACCGCGAATAGCACCTGACTGATGTTGGCGGCGACCGCCAGCGCTCCGGCCTGCAGAGACGTGACGCCGTGTCCCCGCAGCACCGCCCCGAGAACGAGTCCTTCCGGCACGTTGTGCACCGCGATCGCCAGGGCGGTGAAAATGCCGAGGGAGAGGTCCGCCGCCATCGCGGCGCCGATGGCGATACCCTCGGACGCGGAGTGCAAGGTCGCCACCAGCAGGGCCTGGTAGCCCTGCGCCGGCTCACAGAGGGATGGTTCTGGAATCGGCCCGC
This sequence comes from Acidobacteriota bacterium, assembly GCA_039028635.1. Lineage (NCBI taxonomy): Bacteria > Pseudomonadati > Acidobacteriota > Acidobacteriota bacterium. Next base: position 110,308 of record JBCCHV010000004.1, on the reverse strand, counting down.
CGGAGACGGACCGCGCCCAGGCGCTGTAACAGGTCCCAAGGGCCGCCCCGAGGGCACTAGCCCAGGGAGCGGCGGCACCGACCGTTTCGGAGAGCACGAAGGCCGATCCCAACATGAGACCGGCAGCGAGGGCATTCGACCAGCCGAGCAAGGCCTGCGGCGCTTGCGCTCTCCGCCCGAGCAGCGGCAGGGCACCGAGGAAGGCGCTCGCCGCCGCCAGGCTGGCGAAGAGTAGGACCGCGAGGGTCGGATCCGACGGGATCACCCCATCAAGGCGTGCTTGTCATCAGGGCGAGCTCGTCGAGGGCGCCGAGGCCGCGGGCTCCTGAGCCGCCGGTGGAGGTGCCGGCCCCGGCTTGTAGAGGGTCACCAGACAGCCTCCGATGGCGGCCATCAGAATGCCGGCGAAGAAGGGCCAGCGAATCGACTGCAGTCCCCCTGCCGGCGGGTGGAGGGCGAGGGCGACGACGGCGTTGACGATCGGCGCGCCGGCGAAAATGATCGACATCACCACCGCCGGACTACCCTTGGCACCGAAGGCCAGCAGAACACCGAAGGCACCGATCGCTCCGACCACACCGGCGAGCAGCGACCAGAGCGCGCCCTTGGCCGGGAAGGTCAAGCTGGCACCGTTGAGCAGCAACAGCGCCAGGGGCGCCAACACGGCGGTCAGGAAGTACGCCAGGCCGACGAACAGGAACGCCTTGTAGCGCCCGTTGACCGGATCCGCCATGCCCATCTGACCGGTGTGAAGAAAGATCCCGTAAAGGCCCCAGGACCCGACCGTCATCAGAGCCCAAACCAACCAGGTGAGTCCCGCTCCTTGTGCTTCGGCAGCCATCGTTCCGCCCTCCTCTCGTGGCCGCCCAGCTTACCCCAGACGCCGCCCCCAGGCGGGCCCTTCATAAACCCTCGGATCGACCGTATGGGGCGCCCGTTGGCCGGCCAGCAGGGCGAGGGCGTTGTCGACCGCCAAGGTCGCCATGCGACCGCGGGTGGCAACGCTGGCGCTTGCGATGTGAGGCGCCAGCACGACCTGGTCGAGGTCGGCGAGGCCCGCCGTCAGCCGCGGCTCGTTCTCGAAGACGTCGAGGCCGGCACCGGCCAGGCGACCTTCGCGCAGAGCGACGAGCAGGGCCGGCTCATCGACCACCGGACCGCGGGCGGTGTTGATCAAGTAGGCGGTGGGCTTCATGCGGGCGAGCTCGGCGGCACCGATCAGATGATGGGTCTCGGCCGTCAGGGGCGGATGGAGCGAAACGAAGTCGCTCTGCTCGAGGAGCGGCGCCAGCTCGACCCAACGCACTCCCGGATGGGCCTCGACACGCTCGCGATGGCGCGGATCGTAGACCAGAACTTCCATTTCGAAGCCCTGGGCGCGCCGCGCTACGGCAGCTCCGATCCGGCCGAAGCCGACGATGCCGAGGCACTTGCGCCGACCGTCGGCACCGGGGCCGACATCACCGCCGAGGAAGAGGTTGGGGCCCCAGATCTTCCAGCGCCCGTCCCGGGTGTAGCGGTCCGCCTCCGGCAGCCGCCGCGCCACCGCCATCAGCAACGCCCAGGCGAAATCGGCGGTGGTTTCGGTGAGCACTCCCGGTGTGTTGGTCACCGCCACCCCGAGCTCCGTCGCCGTCGCGACGTCGACGTTGTCGAAACCGACGGCCATGTTGCAGACTCCGCGCAGGCCGAGCTCGAGAACCTCGCGATCGATGGTCTCGGTGAGCTGGCAGATCAACACCTCGGCGCCGGCGGCACCGGCGAGCAAAGCGTCGCGCGGCAGCCCTGCCTCCTCGTCCTCCTGGCCGATCCGAAAGGGAACGTCGGCGGCTTCCAATCGGGCGATGCCGGCGGCCGGCAAACGCCGAGTGACGAAGATCTTCTCCATGGCGCCATGGTAACGCCGCCGAAGCCCGGCGCGAGGGCGAAGAAGGGGGCCGCAGCTCTGTCAAGGCCGGAGAAGGATTGGCTCGGTCGTCGGCTTATACTCGGGGCCTTCATCGAGGCAACGAAACGCGGTCCGCAAACAGAATTCGGGAGGAGAAGGCGATGAGCGACATCGGCAAGATCGGTTGGATCGACCTGACGATCGACAACACCGAAGAGGTTCGGGACTTCTACCAGGCGGTGGTGGGCTGGGAGCCCAGCGATGTCGACATGGGCGAGTACTGCGACTTCAACATGAACGCCAGCGGCGAGCCGGTGGCCGGAGTCTGCCACGCCCGCGGCGGCAACACCGGACTGCCGGCCGCCTGGCTGATCTACATCAACGTCGCCGACCTCGATGCCAGCCTCGCCGCCTGCCGGGCGCGCGGCGGCGAGATCGTCGCCGGCCCCAAGGACATGGGCGAGCACGGCCGCTATTGCGTCGTCAAGGACCCCGCCGGGGCGCCCTTCGCACTCTTCCAGCCGCCGGCTGGCTGACCGCCGAGCCCCTCTCAGCAGGTAGCTTCGTCCAGGGGGGTTCCCCACCCCCCTGCCCAGTTCCGGCGCATCGTATCCAGTAACGCACCGGCAGCCTCGACGACCGTCCCCAAAAGCGTTCTGCTCTTCCAGCTCACCGGTGGTCGCCTGGTCAGGCGATGCGGCGCTGCGCCGAAAGAGACAGATTCCCGATCCAATAGATCCGCCGAGCGGACGCGATCCCGAAGGAGCCCCCATGTCTCGTGGAAACCTGCTTGCACTCTCAGCTCTCGCCCTGAGCCTTACCGCCCCGGCCTGCTTTCTCGCCCCACCCTCGCCACCGAATACCTGGCAATCCGAGGTCGAACCGACTCTGATCTGCCCAGGGGATGAGGTCACGGTCACCTGGAATGCTGGACCGTGGAGCGGCTGTCGCCGCAACGCAGCGGGCGAATTCGTCGGCGGTCCCGCCAATTGCGGCCATCCGACCCGCATCGCCGTTCGCTCCACCCCAGATGTCTTCACAGCCGATCCGATCGACCCGCGCGAAACGGCCGGCAGTCGCACCATCCGGCCGGTCGAGAACACCTCGATCAGCTTCACCGCCAGCGGACGCAACGACACCGTCGGGCCGCTCAACCACGTCGTGTCGGTGATGACCGAAGCGAACATCGACAGCGGCTGGTTCTATGGCATTTGCGATGGCCGGCGGCCAAGCTGGCAACAGCTCGACCTCGACAAATCCTGGATTCCTGAGACCGCCGAGCTCATCGAGCTGTGCAATCCCAACGACTTTCGGGTCACCGTATCGGTCGCGACGGACGGTGGCATTCGCACCTTCGACCTCGGCGCCGCCGGCGACGAATCGGCCTGCACAGGAGCGCTCGATGGGGTCGTGCGCCAGGTCTCCGGGAGCACGCGCTCCGCAACCGTCACCGCGGGTTCCGGATGCTCCGGCGTGCTCGCCGTTCCCCCGCGGCCGTTCCGAGTTCTCGAAACCTGGTCCTGCTCCTAACAGGTTACTGAAAAACCCATCGGCAACCTGCTCCCGGGCCCGAGAGGGCTGGGCGCCCCCGGCCCGGCGGCGAAGCCGTGAGACGGGGCCGCCCTGGACGGGGTGAGCCCCTACGCGGGCCGCCGAAGATCGCACTTTTTCGGGCCGGGCCGCGCAGGCGAGGAGGCGCTCAGCCCCCTCGCCGGGCGCCCCTGAAACAAACAGCTAGCAGCGTTGGAAAAGTCGCGAAGCGGGCTTTTTTCAGCAGCCTGCTAGCCGCCTCGCTCCCTAGGCAAGTTCAACCTCCTTGGAAAGGCCTGGTAAGATATTGCTACACAGCTATCAAATCCTTCCGTCCGAGCGAGATCTCGCTCGTCCTCCGCCCAACATCCAGGAGGCCAATCATGCGAACTATCACCCTGCGCGCCTCGACGGCCTTCGCCGCCATCTCCATCGCCCTACTCGCCCCGGCCTGCCTCCTCAACCGCACCGGAATCGGCTGGTCGACCTCCGTCGAGCCGACCATCATCTGTCCCGGCGATTCGGTGACGGTGACCTGGAACGCCGGCCCGGACGGCGGCTGCGAACGCAATGCCGAGGGGGTCTTGATGGGCAGCGGCTGCAGCGACCCGACCCGCGTCACCATCACCTCGACACCGGACGTTTTCGCCGCCGACCCGATCGCCTCGGCCGAAACCGCCGGCACTCGGGTGGTCAATCCGAGCGCCGACACCACCTTCGACTTCATGGCCTCGGACCGCGACGACACCCTGCCGAGCTACAGTCACTCGGTCGACGTCATCACCGAAGATCAGGTGCTGAACGACGGCTTCGGTGGCGCCTGCTGCGGCTCGACCCTGTGCTGGATTCCCATTTCCGGCAGCAATCCCACCCTGCCGGCCACCATCCGACTGGTCGAGGTCTGCAACCCCAACTCTTTCGGAATCCGTCTGGTCGTGGAAGCCAACGACGGTGGCATCTCGAACTTCGATCTCCAGGCCGCCGGCGGCGATCCCGACTGCACCGGCGAGTTGCGCAACGTCTCGCAGATCACCGCCAGTGCATCAGACCCCTCGCTCACCGCCGGCGCGATCTGCAGTCCGACGATCCAGAACCCACCGGCCCCGATTCCGGTGATCTCCACCTGGAGATGCCCGAGTCCCTAGCAGTGGCCTTCGCCGAAGCCGGCCGACCCGTTCTCGGCCCCTGATCTTCAACTCACGGAGATTTCACCCCTTGTCCACCTCTTTTCGTCGCTGCGCTCCAGTCCTCGTCGTCCTTTTCGCCCTCATCGCCCCAGCCTGCGACGTCGACCGTCGCGGCACCGCCTGGCGCCAATCGGTCGAGCCGACCACCATCTGCCCTGGCGACCCGGTCACCGTGACTTGGGATGCCGGTCCCGAAGATGGCTGCGAGCGCAATGAGGACGGCGTCTTCATGGGTAGCGGCTGCGGCGACCCGACGCGGGTGGTGATCACCGCCACTCCGGATGTCTTCGCCAGCGATCCGATCAACGAGCGAGAGACCCGAGGCACCCGCGTCGTCAACCCGACCGAGGACACCACCATCGACTTCAGCGCCTTCGACACCGACGACGCCCTGTTCCCATTCGACCGCACCATCGAGGTGATCACCGACGAGGTTCCTGGCCAAGGCACCTTCCAGGGCGCCTGCTGCGGTCGCCGACCGTGCTGGAGCGACCTGCAGCAAACTTCGAGCGGCGACCTGCCGGAGACCCTCGAGCCAAGCGAGATCTGCAACAACAACCGTTTCGCGATTCGTCTCACGGTCGAGCAGAGCGACGGCACGCGGTCGACCTTCGGGCTCGAGCCGGAGGGATCGGGAGCCAACTGCACGCCCCCCTTGAGCGGCGTCACCCGGGTCACCGGCGAAGCCGACGACCCGGCGATCACCGGCGGTGCCGACTGCAGCCCAACGGTCTCGAACCCTCCGGGGTCCTTCGTCGTCGACGTCGTCTGGCGCTGCCCTGCCTGACGGCGAGGAAACGAAATCGCCGCCTGCCTCGACCTGAGAGAGGAGGAGCGTGCCCCCAGCCGCTCCTCCGATTCCAAAGGAGGCAGTCATGACCCAGCGAGCAACCCCAGGTCTCGCCCTCGCCGTTCTACTGATCACCCTTCTCGCCCCGGCCTGCTCGGTGCCCCGGGGCGGCCTGCCCTGGCCGGCAAGGGTCGAGCCGACGGAAACCTGTCCTGCGGACCCGGTCACCGTCACTTGGGACCTGGGCCCCAACGGCGGTTGTGAACGCAACCCCGATGGCGTCTTGGTGGGCAGCGGTTGTCGTGACCCGATCCGGGTCGACATCACCTCGTCGCCGGATGTCTTCGCCGGTGACCCGATCGCCGCCGAGGAGACCCGCGGCAGCCGAGTGGTTCGACCGACCGAGGACACCACCTTTCAGTTCAACGCTCGCGACCGCGACGACACCATGGAGAGCTACACCCGTGCCGTCGATGTCTTCACCGAAGACGCCGAGGTCAACGGAGTCTTCGGCGGCGCCTGCTGTGGCTCTCGCATCTGCTGGAGCGAGCTGACCACCATCGATGCCCGCCTCCCGGCGACCATCCGTCTGGTCGAAGTGTGCAACCCCAATCCCTACGCTATTCGAGTCAACGTCGAGAACGGCAGCGGCGAGATCTCGAGCTTCGAGCTCGCCCCGGCGACCGGCGAGGCCGCCTGCACCGACGAGCTGCGCAACGTCGTGCGGGCCACCGCCAGCACCACCGACCCGACGGTGATCGCCGGAGCCCTTTGCGGCCCCACGGCGGAGCGGCCACCGGGCTCCATCCCGGTACAGACCACCTGGCGCTGTCCAGCGGTCTGAACGGGCCGATCCCGGCAAAGCGACGGTTCCCAAAACGCAACGAGCCCTCCCGCAGGAGGGCTCGTCCAGAAAACACGATCGAGAAATCCGCGAAGCGGACTCTTTGGACGGTCTGCTAGCAGGCCACTGAAAAACTCGTCAGCAGCCTGCTACCGGGCCCGAGAGGGCCCGGCGGCGGCGCAGCCGCCGCGACGGGAGAGGAGGCCCAAGAACCGCGCTTCTTGGGCCGGAGCGGGACGCGCAGTCAGGGGCGCGGAGCCCCTCTCGAAAAAACCTAGCAGCGCTGGAAAAGCCGCAATGCGGGCTTTTTCAGCCGCCTGCTAGATGCCGCTCACCGAGGAGGTCCAGCGAGTGAGGTCGCCGGTCTCGAAGTTGTCACCGAAGATCGGCAGCAGGTTGCCGATCTCCTGGCGATAGTTCTCGAAGGAGCAACGCATTCGGTTGGTCTGCTCCGCCGTGAAGGCGCTCATGCAGGTGTCCTGGGTGTAGTTCATGTAGTTGTCGATGTCGTCCGTCGAGCCGCAGGTCGCGGAGCCCGCCGGGCAGTTGAACAACGGGAACTCCTGCGGCGCCGTGTCGCCCACCAGGTCACCGGAAGTGTAGGGCTGGCCCGGCATGCCGCAGCTACCCGAGAAGTTGTGGAAGATCCCCAACCAGTGGCCGATCTCGTGGGTGCCGGTACGGCCCTGGTCGTAGATGCCGCCGTTGGGTGCATCGCGACCGACGGAGGACCACAGCAGAACCACACCATCGTTGATTGTGCCGCCCTCGTTCTGTGGGAAGGTGGCGTAGCCGAGGGCACCGGCCGAATCGTTGGAGTAGATGTTCAGGTAGCGGGTGGTGTCCCAGGCCAGCGCGCTCTTCATGCTGTTGAAGACCTGCGGGCCGGGATCCGAGAACCAGTCATCGTTGTTGTAGAAGTAGATGCCGGTGGTCGGGAATCCGTCCGGATCGGTGTCCGGCAGGTAGAACTCGAAGCCGGTGTCGACGCCCGGCGCACCGGGCGTGCCGGTGAGGGCACGGAAGTCCTCATTGATGATGTCGAGCTGGCTAAGCACCAAAGCCTCCGAAACATCACCGAAACCGTTGTCCCGGCGCACGATGTGGAACACCACCGGAACACGGTAGATGGTGCCACCCTTGACATCGAACTCGTACTGCGGGCGAATGGTGGTCGAGGTAAAGCTGCAGTCGGCTCCTCCGGCGGCTCCGAGCAGCGGGCTGATATCGACCTGGGCAGGCGTCTTGGTGGCGCAGCGGTGTCCGCCGGTGCGGAACTGCTCCGACATCTGGAACTCTTCGATGGTGGCGTAGCGCTGGCCTTCGACCACCACGCTACCGTCGTCGTGCATCTCGACGGAGACGCTGGCGGTAGCGGGCACGGCCAAGGACAGGATAGCGAGGCATCCGATCATCACTCGCATGGCGGGTTCCTTTCTCGATTTCGGAAAATCAACGTTGGAGTGGCCCCTGCGATTAAACAGAACGGATATCCTCTCATTGATCGTTCAAATTTTCATCCCGATGGAGGAGTCATGAAGGACAAAGCCCTCAGTCGACGCACCTTCCTCGCCGCCACCGGTGGCGCCGCTCTGAGCCTGGGATGGAACCGGACGACCTCCGGCACTTCCCCACCGACTGGCCGCTTTCCGGTCAAGGCAGTGTCGTCGGCCAATGGCCTCGAAGCCACCCGGCGTGCCTACGAGGGCATGGTGGCCGGCGAGGACACACTGGATGCGGTGGTCGCCGGCGTCAACCTGGTGGAGGACGACCCCGACGACCTGACCGTCGGCCTGGGCGGTTTACCCAACGAAGAAGGTGTGGTCGAGCTCGACGCGGCGGTGATGCACGGCCCCAGCCATCGCGCCGGCGCCGTCGCCTCGTTGCGCAACATCCGCAACCCCTCGCGAGTCGCCCTCGAGGTGGCGCGCGACACCGACCACGTCCTGTTGGTTGGCGAGGGGGCGCTGCGTTTCGCCCGCGCCCAGGGCTTCGAGGAAGAGAATCTCCTCACCGACAAGACGCGCGAAATCTGGCTCTATTGGAAGAAAACCCTCTCCGATCGCGACGACTGGCTGACTCCGCCGCTCGACGAGGTCGACCCGGAGGTGCGCAAGTTCTTCCGCCTGGACCGCCCCACCGGAACCATTCACTGCGGCGCTGTCGATGCCCAGGGCAATCGCTCCTGTGTCACCACCACCAGCGGTCTGGCCTTCAAGATTCCCGGCCGCGTGGGCGACTCGCCGATCATCGGCGCCGGCCTCTACTGCGACAACACCATCGGCTCCTGCGGCAGCACCGGCCGCGGCGAAGCCAACCTTCAGAACCTCTGCAGCTTCGCCGCTGTCGAGCTGATGCGCCAGGGCAAGGCACCGGCGGATGCTGGCCTGGAGGTCCTGCGGCGGGTCGCCGCCACCAGCGAGAAGCGCCTTCTCGACGACCAGGGGCGGCCGGCCTTCGGCCTCAAGTTCTACCTCATCGGACCGAACGGGGATCATGCCGGAGTCAGCATGTGGGGACCGGCGAAATTCGCCGTGACGGACGCCCAGGGAACTCGGCACGAGGACTGCGCCGTGCTGTGGGAGAAATCGGACTAGCCCGACCTGCTAGCCCGCGGGCCGGGCTAGGTCGAGGGGTCGGCGGCGTCTTCGTCGCTCGCCTCGGCGGGCGGCGGAGGGGGCGTCTTTTCGTCGGCGGTGCCAGAGCCGAGGTCGCGGAAACCGACCGCCTCCGGCGGCGGATCGAGCTCGACCCAGGCCTCGCTTTCGAGGCGCTCCATGAACTCGCCGACGGCTTTGCCATAGCGAAGGTTCTCTTCCCGCCGGCGAATCCGGTCGGAGACCTCGGTGTAGGGCAGCACTACGGCTTCCTCGCGCTCGAGCACCTGCACCAGGTGAAGGCCTCCACGAGCCGCGACGGGGGCGCTGATCTGGTCCACTTCGAGATCCCACACCGCCTCTTCGAGATCCTTCGACAGGTCCCCGGACGAGATCCACCCGAGCTCGATCAGAGCGCTGGTCTCGCCAGAGGAGGAGCGGGTTTCGGCGATCTTGGCGAGGTCACCACCGGCCGCCACCGCGGCGCGCACCTCGTCGGCAATCCGCGCGAGCTCATCCTCCGACAAGCCACTGTCTTCCAGTACCACGATCTCTTGCAGCCGCAGCTTCTCGGACTGGGTGAACTGGTCCGGATTCTCGCGGTAGTAGCGCCGCAGCACCTCTTCCGGAACCTCGATCTTGGACGACACCTCTTGGAACAGTAGGTTGTCGATCATCATCTGGCGGCGGGTCTGCTCGCGCAGATCCTCGATGCGCATACCGTTCTGCGCCAGCGCCAGCTGGAACTCCTCCTCGTTCTCGATTCCGAAGCGATCCTGGATGCGACCGATCTGCTTGTCGACATCCTCTTCGCTGACGAAAACTCCCGCGCGGCGAGCCCGCGACAGCAGGAGAAGCTCTTCGTACATCTGCCGGAAGACCTGCTTCGGCAAGTTGTCCAGCAGCTCCTGCCGGCGCGCCGGAGAAATGTTGGTCTGCGCTTGGATCGAGCGCTCGAGCTCCGTCTTGCGCTGCTGATATTCGTACAGGCTGTGAATCTCGTCATTGACGTTCATCACCACCTTGAACACGGTGTCCGCGGACACCGGCAGCGCCAGCAGGGAGAGAAAGATCACCGGGAGAAAACTACGATTCATCACGCGAGGAGCTCTGGTAGTTGAACGGGAGGTTCCTGACAAAGACCTCCAGAGTGTATCGGTTCCGCGCTTCTGCAGCCAATTGGGCGACCCGTTCTGCGGTCGCGGCCTGCAGCAAGCGACGCTCGATCTCGCTGCGCACGGCGGCCTGCGACACCTCCTCGGCCGGTAGCCGGGCCACCACCTGGAAGAGGTGGAATCCGTACTCGGCCTCGATGATCGCGCTCACCTCACCCGGCTCGAGGGCGAAGATCGGAGCCGCAAAGGCGGGCGGCAGCTCATCCCGCGCCAGCTCCCCCTGGAAGCCGCCCGAGGAGGCATTGAGGTCGCCCGACAAGCCCTGCGCCACGGCACCGAAATCCTCACCGCGACCAAGGCGTCGCAGGGCTTCCTCGGCCGTTTCTCGCTCGGCGACCAGGATCTGCCGCAAGCGCACCCGCTCGGGGCGAACGAAATCTTCGCGGTGGGCCTGGTAGTAGGCCTCGACGGCCTCCTCCCCGGGGACGCGCGGCGGGTCTTCCGCCAACAGTCGCTCGACCGCCTGCCGCGGCGCCGCGCCTTGCGGCACCAGCACCCGGTCGACCGCCAGCTTGACCAGTAGCCGCTCCTCCAAGAAGCCATCGAAGAGGCGCGACAGCACGGTGCTCTCGAGGCTGCTCCCGGATTCCCCGAGGAGCTCTTCGAGGTAGAGCTCGAACTCGCGATAGCGCACCGCCTCGTCGTCGATGCGCGCCGCCAGGTCCGGCGCCGGCTGCGGCCCACCGATCGGGCAGCCGAACAGAACGGCCAGCGCGACCAGCAGGAGCAGAGCCCGATGACCCCTCATGCCGCCAGCTCCTCGAGGGTGGCGAGGGCGAGACCGAGGGGCGGCTGCGAGGCGACCGCCAGGGTGAGCACGCCACTGGGCGAAAAACTGGCGTCGCCGCGGCTCGAGACCATCGCGATCAGACGGTCGACGTCGATGCGGGCGTCGCGCCGCAGGCGCATGGTGAGCTGTCCCTTCTGATAGGAGATGGACTGCACCCGCAGCGCCTCGGCGGCGCGCTTCAGGCGACCCACCGAAAGCAGCGTCCGCACCTCCGGCGGCGGCGGCCCGAAGCGATCCTCCATCTCCGCCAGCAGCTCCTTCTCCTGCACCTCGGCGGCGGCGATCTTGCGATAGACCTCCATGCGGAGATTGGAGTCCTCGATGTAGCTCTCCGGAATCGACGACGACACCGGCAGGTCGAGGGCCACCGAGGGAGCCTCTTCGACCGCTTCACCGCGCAGCTCGCGGACCGCCTCTTCGAGCATCTTGAGGTAGGTCTCGATACCGACCGCGGCGATGTGGCCGCTCTGCTCCGCCCCCAGCAGGTTGCCGGCGCCGCGAATCTCGAGATCGCGCGCCGCGATGCGGAAGCCGGCCCCGAGATCGGTGAACTCACGAATCGCCGACAGTCGCTTGCGGGCCTGCTCCGAGAGCACCCGATCGCCGTCTACCAGTAGATAGCAGTAGGCGAGCTGATCGCTGCGCCCCACCCGGCCCCTCAGCTGATAGAGCTGAGCCAGCCCGAAGCGGTCGGCGCGATGCACGATCATGGTGTTGACGTTGGGGATGTCGATGCCGTTTTCGATGATGGTGGTGGCCAGCAGGACATCGAACTCGCGGTTGGTGAAGGCGTGCATGCGCCGCCACAGCTCGCGCTCGTCGAGCTGACCGTGCCCCACCGTCACCCGCACGCCGGGGATGGTCTCGCGCAGGAAAGTGAGCATGCGCTCGATGGTCTCGACCCGGTTGTAGACGTAGTACACCTGCCCACCACGGTCGATCTCGGCCTCCACCGCCTCGCGGATGAAGCGCGCATCGAAAGGCAGGATCGCCGTCTCGACGGCCATGCGGTCCTTCGGCGGAGTCTCGATCACCGACATATCGCGCACCCCGGCGAGGGAGAGCTGGAGGGTGCGCGGCACCGGCGTCGCCGACATGGCGAGCACGTGGACGTTCTGCTTGAGCTGCTTGACCTTCTCCTTCTGGGCGACGCCGAAGCGCTGCTCCTCGTCGACGATCAGCAGGCCGAGGCGCTGAAACTCGATGTCCTTGGAGAGCAGTCGGTGGGTGCCGACCAGAATGTCGATCTTGCCCGCCTCGAGGCGCTGTCGCACATCCCGCACCTCCTCCCGGGAACGGAAGCGGGAGATCATCGAGATATTGACCGGGAAGCCGGCGAAGCGCTTGCGGAAGGTCTCGAGGTGTTGGTCCGCCAGGATGGTGGTGGGCGCCAGCACGGCCACCTGATAGCCGCCATCGACGACCTTGAAGGCGGCCCGCATGGCGACCTCCGTCTTGCCGTAACCGACGTCACCGCAGAGCAGACGATCCATCGGGCGCGAGCGTTCGAGGTCCTCGCCGATGGCGAGGATGGCCTCGAGCTGATCGGGGGTTTCCTCGTAGGCGAAGGCGGCGCCGAACTGGCGGATCATGTCGCTGTCCGGCGGCATCACCGGAGCCTCCGCCACCTGCCGCTGGGCATACAGCTTGAGCAGCTCCTGGGCCATGTCCCGAAGGCTCTTGCGCACCTTCGCCTTGGTCTTGTTCCAGGAAGTGCCGCCGAGCTTGTCGAGGCGCGGCCGGACCCCCTCCATACCGCTGAACTTCTGCACCAGATCGAGACGCGACAGGGGCAGCAGCAGGCTCTTGCCGGCGGCGTAGGCGATCTCCATCACCTCCGCCTCGCCGCCCTGGCCACTCGACATGTCGCTCAAGGAAGGCGGCAGATCCGGGGTGGCGGTGCCGCCGCCGAGACGACGCAGCGCCACGAACTGACCGATGCCGTGATCGGCGTGGACCACGAAGTCCCCCACCTTGAGGTCGCGCAGCCCCGAAACGAAGGGACCGAAGCCCTTTTTGGGCGCCCGCCGTTGCGGCTTGGCGCGCGGCAGGAGCTGCGCCTCGCCATAGACCGAAAGGCCTGCCGCCGGTAGGCGAAAGCCGCGCTGCAGCTCACCCTCCACGATCTCGCAACCGGTCGAGCCGAGGGCGATCTCGCGCCCTTCGAGGAGATCTTCGATGCGCCGCCGGTGGCCCGCCGGCACCACCACCAAGCAGCGATCACCGCGCGCCCGAGCCGCCGCCACCTCCTGCGGGAAGCGCGGTAGCTGACCCTGGAAGAGATCCGTCGTGGTGCCCTCGAAGTCGATCTGCGAGCCGCCCTCGCCGCCGCCCAGGACGAGGTCACGAATCCGCAGCGGCGCACCCGCGATCAACTCCAGAACCTCGTCCACCGGCCGCTCCACGACCTCCGGCGGCAGCGCCAACCGACCGCCATCGCGGCGCGCTCCGTAGTCCGCCGTCAGCAGGTCGGCGTGGTGCTCCACTTCGCCGACCAGGGCCGGGGGATCGACCGCCACCACCAGGGGATTCGCCAGCAGCCCTTCGAGCGCCGTGGTCTCGGGCTCGAGCAGCGGCAGATAGCTCTCCCAGCCACCGAATCCTCCCCGCTCGAGGAGATCCTCGAGCTGGCCGGCGCCCTCCGGACCGAGCTCGTAGTCGAGCTGCTGCGGCAGCAAGGCCGCCAGCCGTCGCGCCTCTTCGGATCCCGCCGGAACCAGCGACAGGGGCAGGATCTCGAGGCTGTCGAGGGACTCCTCGGAGCGCTGGCTGGCGGCATCGAAGCGGCGAATGGAATCGACCGTGTCGCCGAAGAAGTCGAGGCGGATCGGCGACTCTTCGCCGGGCGGAAAGAAATCGAAGATGCCGCCGCGAACGGCCAGCTCGCCGATCTCCGAGACCAGGTCGACGCGGTGAAAGCCGAAGCGCACCAGGTGCGCCAGCAGATCATCGCGCGAGATCTCGTCACCGGCGGTGATCGCCACCCTTGCGGAATGCACCTCGGAGGGCAGCGGCAGGCGGCGGAAGAGGGCGCGCGGCGTCGCCACCACGGTCCGCACCCGCCCCGAAACCAGGCGGTCGATGGCCACCGACTCCTGGGCCCGCACCAACAGCGACACCTCGGTCTCCTGGTAGGGCGACAGGGACGGCGCCGGAAAGTAAACGGCGCTCTCGGACTCGCCGACCAACTGAGCCCCCTCCAGCCAGGCGATGGCATCGCCCTCGCGCGGCACCAGCACGAGCAACGGTCGGTCGTGCTCGCGGGCCAGCAGCTCGGCCACCCAAGCCGCCGCCGGCACCGGCAGACGCACCACGTCCCCAAGGCTCTCGGCGAGCCGGCGAAAGGGCACACTGCGACGCAGCGTCCGGGAAAAGTCGTCCCACACGCGGGCTTCCATCATGGGCGCAGGAGTCTACAGGAGATCGTCGCCGGACGCCCGGGGAGGGTCGATTTTCTCCTCGGACGCCCCCTCGGGGTCATCCCCGGCGCTCTCGGTCTCCACCGGCGTTCGGCGCACCCGCCAGGCGGCCACCCCGTCGGTGATCTGCACCGCTTCCAGCCAGCTCACCGGCGCCGGCTCGGAGAGCAGCGCCGCCGGACGCTGCCGCAGCTCGAGGGCGCTGATCACCAGATAGTCCACCGCTTCGCGGTCGCAGAGCTCGGCCAAAGACTGGTAATACGCCGGCGACGCAGCCCACTGGCCGAGGGCATCCGGCAAGGCCACATAGGGCACCGTGAGATCGCGTCCGGCAAAAGGCATGGTGCCGGCTAGGGAACGCCCCGGCTCGACCTCCAGGGCAAGACGCTGCAGCATGGCGAGCTCGGCCGCCGGATGACGCTCGACGAAGGCCGGCAGGCGGAAAGCGAAGGTCTTGATCGCCAGCAGGAGCACCAGGGCGACCCCGACCGCCTGCGGCCAACGGCGGCCCCCGGGAGCCAGCCACCAAGCGCAGGCCGACAGGGTGACCAGGATCGGCAACAGGGGCAGCACCAACCGCCCCCAAGCGAAGAAGGTGAAACACAGGCCGGCGAGGAAGATCCCGATGGCGAAGAGCAGCCAGAGCAGTACCGGGCGATCCTTCGAGCGCCTCCAGGCAGCCCACATCCCGAGACCGAGGAGCAGGCCGTGGAGCGGAGTTCCCAGGAGATGCTTCAGCCCTCCCACCAGGAAGCGCGCCGCCTCCCGCATTCCTCCCCACAGCACCGCCAGCGGATCGGCCAGCAAGACCTCGCCGAGGCCCGAGAAGGGCACCCGCTCGAGATAGGACCAGTCCGGGTAGCCATAGAGCTTGAAGGCCAGGTTCTTCCAGTTCTCGTCGTGGAAGGGATCTCCGAAGGCGACGAAGCGCAGACCGAAGTGCGGTGCCAAGGTGATCCCGAAGGCGAGGCACGCCCAGCCCCAGAGGGCCGGCCGGTGACGACCGGACCACAGGGCCCAAAGCACCGGCGGCACCAGAAAGAGGGCACTGCCGCGGCTGAAGGCGGCGAGCCCCAGGCCGGCACCCAGGGCGAGGGCCATCGCCACCGTCGGCTGCTGGCGAAAGCGCAAGGCCAGCAGCAGGCTGGCCGCGCCCAGGGCGGCGAAGAACATGTCCGTCGAGACGTGCTGGCCGAGGATCCAGAGGTTGGGATTGACCGCCAGCAGGGCGAGCGCCCACCAGGCCACCGCCGGGCGCTCGGGAACGAGCTGGCGAGCGAAGGCGAAGGCGAGCAGCACCAAGGCCACCGCCGCCAGGTTCGAGCACAGCCGGGCCGCGGTGAAGGTATCGCCGACCAGCGGCGCCAGCGCGGCCACCGTCAACGGATAGAGCAGCGGCCGGAAGGCATCCCGCGGCACCTCGCCGGCGAGCAGGAGATCGGCCTGGGCGACGAAGCCGTCGCGCTCGGCGGTCCCGGCCTCCTCGATCGGATGGAAACGCGCTCCGAAGGCGATCAGAGCCAGCCCCAGCGCTCCGAGCACCAGGAGCAGCCAGAGCCGTCGGCGGGCATCGCCGCGGCGCGCGGAAGATTCGGAATCCACAGCCGTCCGCTTCAGGGGGAGCCGGCGTCCTCGGGCAGCAGAATGACCACCTCGCCGGGCTTCATCATGCCGAGCTCCTCGCGCGCCAGCCGTTCGAGGATCGCCGGATCTTCGCGCAAACCGACGATGCGCTCCTCGAGGTCGAGGATCGCGTCCTCGGTGGCGGCCAGCTCGTCCTGGAGCTCGGCTTCCCGCGCCTGCACCATGGTCAGGTCACGATAGCTCTCGAAGGCGGCCACCACCATCAGGGTGAGAAACAGCACCAGGGCGCCGATCAACAGCGAGCGCATCGGACGGAGGGGAGCGTTTTCCTGCATGATTCGAAGTTCTGGCCGAGTCGGCGACCGTCCGTGAGTTTACCGCGCCGTCCGCCTCCATGATGGATCGCCGTGACGCTATGCTTACGGCCCCGACCTCACCGGCCATCGATTCACCCCCGAAAGGACCCTGCCATGAGCCGTTCGCGCGACCACCTCGACACCCGCGTCGTCCATGCCGGAGAAGCCGCGAACCGAGTCGCCGGCTCGGCGATCACGCCGGTTTTCCAGTCCACCGTCTACGAGATCCCCGCCGGTCGGGAAGACCAGGAGCTGACCTATATTCGCTACAACAACCTGCCGAACCATCAGGTCCTGGCGGACAAGCTGGCCGACCTCGAGAACGCCGAAGCGGCGCTGGTCACCAGCAGCGGCATGGCGGCGATCTCGGCGGCGCTGCTGAGCGTTCTCTCGCAGGGCGACCACCTGCTGGCCTGCGGCGGCCTCTATGGCGGCACCCATCAGTTCGTTCACCGCTTCTTGCCACGCTACGGCGTCGAGGTCTCGGTGATCGATGTCGAGGATCCCGCCAGCTGGTCCGGCGCGCTGCGTCCCAACAGCCGTGCCATCTATGTCGAAACGGTGAGCAACCCCACCCTCGCCGTGCCACCCCTCGACGAGGTCGGTCGCTTCGCCGGAAAGCACGGCCTGGCGGCGATGACCGACAACACTTTCGCCACGCCGATCAACTTTCGCCCCGCCGAGCACGGCTTCGATCTCTCCCTGCACAGCGCCACCAAGTACCTCAACGGCCACTCGGATCTGGTCGCCGGCGCCATCATCGGCCGCCGCGAGCGGGTCGAGGCCTGCGCCGACCTGATCCACCTCCTCGGCGGCTGCCTCGACCCCCATGCCTGCTACCTCTTGCAGCGCGGTCTCAAGACCCTCGGCGTCCGCATGGAGCGCCATCACCAGACCGCCCTCGCCCTCGCCCAGCGCCTCGAGCCGCACCCGGCGGTGGCGAAGGTGCTCTATCCGGGACTCGCCAGCCATCCCCACCACCAGCGCGCCAGCCGTCTCCTCGACGGCTTCGGCGGCATGCTGGCGGTCGAACTCGAGGGCGGTACCGAAGCGGCCCATCGCTGGCTCACCCGCACTCGCCTCGCCACCCACGCCCCCAGCCTCGGCGGCATCGAGACCCTGATCGTCTCGCCGGCGCGCTCATCGCACCGCTCCCTGAGCTCAGAAGAGCGCCGTCAGGCCGGCATCAGCGACGGACTGGTGCGCATTTCCACCGGCATCGAGGCTGCCGACGACCTCCTCGCCGACCTCGAAGCCGCGCTGGCGGAGTAAACTTCCGGCCATCGGCATTCGATCAAGGGGAGAAAATTATGAAGAGGATCGCCTTCGAGGCTTTGCTCGTGGCGCTGATTTTCCTGACCGGCTGGGGAATCTGGACGATCAAGGAGCGGCAGCGCACTTCCGAGCTCGAGATACAGGACAATCGCTGGAACTCGCGCCTGATGACCTTTCAGACGGAGGCGGAGCGGCTGCAGGCGGAGGCCGGGCGCAAGGAAGGCCGGGCGGTCTTTGCGGCCCTCGCCTCGGGCGTGCTGCCGCTGGCGCGGGCGAAGAATCGTAGCGGTCTCGACCAAGCCGTGTCGGCGGCCCTCGAGGTACCGGGCATCGAAGCCCTCCACGTCCTCGGTGCGGACGGCACCGTGCTCGCCGGCAGCGACCGCAAGCTGCTCACCACCGGCCGCCTCGACCCGCGCGATGGCTGGGTGCTCGAAACCCTCGAGCTGACCGAGAAACCGGGCGAGGGTCTCGAGCTGGCGGCGCCGCTACGCTCTCCGAGCGCCCTCGAAGGCGCACCGCCGACGGGCTTTCTGTGGTTGATCTACCGCAGCGATCCACCGCCCACCGAGCCAGCGACCCCGGACGCCGCGGAAGACAGCACCGAAACGGAAGAAGAGGACTAAAACGCCGCGAGGTCGCGGGCGGCCTCGACGACCTTCTCCACCGTCGGCAGAAGGACTCGCTCCAAGCTCTTGACGTAGGGGCTCGGCCGATCCTCCGTCGCCACCCGCCGCACCGGAGCGTCGAGCCACAGGAAGGCCTCGTCCGCCAAGCGGGTCGCCACTTCGGCCCCGAAGCCGCCGGTGACATGGTCCTCGTGCACCACCAAGGCACGGGAGGTCTGGCGCAGCGACTCGAGCGCCGGCTCGAGGTCGAGGGGCACCAGAGTACGGAGGTCGATCACCGTCGCCTCGATGCCTTCTCCGGAGAGCTTCTCCGCCGCTTCGAGGCAGGTCCAGGTCGAGGCGCCGTAGGCCACCAGGGTGAGGTCCGAGCCCTCCCGCAGCCGTTGCGAGCGACCGATTTCGGCAGCCTCCAGGGCGGTGCTCGGGAGCTGGCTCTTCTTGCGCCGATAGAGGAACTTGTGCTCGAAGAAGAGCACCGGATTGGGGTCCCGAATGGCGGCCACCAACAGCCGCCCGGCGTCCTCCGCGGTGGCCGGGCAAACCACCTTCAAGCCGGGCACGTGGGCGAACCAGCCCTCCGGGTTCTGGGAGTGGAAGGGCCCCGCCCCCACTCCGCCGCCGGAGGGTAGGCGCACCACCAGCGGGCAAGGCACCTGCCAGCGGTAGAAGAGCTTGGCGGCGACGTTGACGATCTGGTTGTAGCCGCAGGAAATGAAGTCGGCGAACTGCATTTCGACCACCGGCCGGAATCCCGACAGCGCCGCGCCGATGGCGATGCCGAGGGTGCCGGACTCGGCGATGGGGGTATCGAAGACGCGTTCGGGCCAGGTGGCGTGGAGCTTCTTGGTGGCCCGAAAGGCACCCTCGAAGGCGGCAATGTCCTGGCCCATCAGCACCACCTGCGTATCGCGCTCCATCTCCTCCGCCAGGGCACGATTGATGGCGTCGACGTAGCTGGTCTCGGTGTCCGTCGGAGCCGCCCAGCGCGATGGCGCCAGGGAGCCGACGGGAGCGCCGTCGCCCACCGCGAAGAGCGGCCGGCGAGCCGTCTCCGGAGTCGGCGGCTCGGCCTCGAGGGCCCGCCCCAGGCTGTCTTCCACCAAAGCGCCAATGGCGTCGTCGAGCCGCTGCCAGGTCGCTTCGTCGAGCACCCCGTCGGCGGCGAGGCGTTTGCCATAGGTCGGCACCGGATCGGCGGCGAGATAGGTCTCGAGCTCGTCCGGCGGCACCACCTTGAGGGAATCGTCCCCTTCGCTGTGGCCGCGCATGCGCCCCAGCATGGCCTCGATCAAGGTCGGACCTTCGCCGCCGCGGGCGCGGGCGATGGCGCCTTCGAAGGCCGCCGCCATGGCGTCCGGATCGTTGCCATCGACGCTCTCGGCGGCCACCCCGTAGCCGACGCCACGGTCGCTCAGCCGCTCGCAGGCATACTGCAGGCGAGTCGGGGTCGAGAAGGCGTAGCGGTTGTTCTCGACCACCAGGATGAGCGGCAGCTTCCACACCGCGGCCATGTTGAGCCCCTCGTGGAAATCACCGGTCGAGGTGCCACCGTCGCCGATGAAGTTGATCGCCACCCGGTCACTACCCCGCTGTCGATGCGCGAAGGCACAGCCCGCGGCCACCGGAATCATCGCCCCGAGGTGGCTGATCATGCCGACGTGATGGATACCGGCCGCCGGATCGAGATAGCCGTAATGGAAGGAGCGCTCGACACCCTGGGAAAAGCCGTCGCCCTTGCCCAGAAGCTGGCAGCAGAGGCGATAGAGCACCTCTTCCGGCGCCGGCCGGCGACCGTCCGGCTCGCCGAATCCGAAGCCGGGAAAAATGCGCGCCGGATCGAGATAGACGGCGAGGATGGCGCCGAGATCGCGATGCAGGGTGCAGAGCGAGTCACCGGCCTCGAGAGCCAGGCCAGCCGGCACGGTGGTGGCCTCGTTGCCGACCTCGCTATACCACTTGGTCACCCGACCGGTCTTGAGCAGGTTTTCGAAGCGCGCGTCGAGATCACGCGCCAGCTTCATGAAGGCGTATCGCCGCAAACGTTCCAGAGAGGACATGGGAGGTCTTCCGTGAGGTGAGGGGGTGGCTGGAGAAGAGCCGGGATCTTATCGCTCGCCCTCGAGGGCCGCAATGCGCGCTTCGAAGTCGGCCCGCCGGCGATTCTCCGGATCCAAGCGCAGCAAAATCCCCAAGGCGAGGCGCGCCTTCTCGGCCTCGCCGCCGGCGATCAGATCGGCCACCTGACGCTCGCCTTGAACCACCGAGGCGCGCCGACCAGCATCGGCCTCGAGACGCGCCACCTCGGCCAGCATGGCGCCACGCCGCGAATCTCCGCCAGGCAAGAGGTTCTCGACCTCGAGGGCGATCTCGCGGGCGCCGCGGTAGTCGTCCACCGCCAAGCGCTCGCGGTAACGATGCTCGAGACTGGTGACCTGGTCGGCCACCGCCTGCTGCCGCCGCAGGTCTTCGAGGCGCCCGCGGGCGAAGTCGAGGCTGACCTTGGTCGCGCCGAGGGCGGTCAAGGCCTCGAGGGCCTTCTCCGCCTCGGCCAGGTTGCCGGCTTCGAGATGAAGCTCGAACTCGCTGCGCCGTTTCTCCAGGGCCTCGTCTTCCTGCTCCCGCTGAGCCGCCTCGGTCATCTCCTGCTCGAAGCTCGCGGCGACGTCGGAGTCGAGCTTGCGCAGCGTCTCGAGGCGCCGGCGGGCGGTGCGGCGACGCCCCTTGGCGAGCGCCTCGCGGGCCGACTGCAAGGTCTTCACCACCTTGTCGTCCTGCGCCAGCTCCTGCCGCAGCAGCGTCATCCAGCCCGCGAACTCCTCCCGCTTGGGGTGCTCGGGATCCATCTCGACCAGCGAATCGAAGGCCAGCTCAGCGAGCGGAAGCTGCTTGTTCTTGATGTAGTTGGAGAGCATCTGCTCGAGCTCCCGCCGACCCCGCCGCCGCGCCTCGCTCTGCTCCGCCTCCTCGAGGCGGGCGCGCAGGTCCGGCAGGCCGCGGGCGTTGGGATTGGTCGCCTCGAGGGACTCGATGGCCTCGCGCGCCTCGCCGAGCTCGCCCGCCTCGATCAACATCGACAGGCGATCGAGCACCTTGGTGGTTTCCCGCACGCGATGGGCGGCAGCATCGATACGTCGCATCAGGCTCTCCCGCTCGACGGAGGACAGCTCCGACGTCGAGCGCGGAATCGGCTCGGCCGGTGGCCGAGCGTCGAGGGTGATCGGCATCTCGCGGGTCGCCAGGTCGTTCATCGACCGCCCCACCCGCTCGAGCGCCTCGATGAAACGAATGGCGTTGGGGAAGCGATCCTCGCGGTCCGGCCGCAGCGCCGTCTGCAGCACCTGGTCGAGGGAGCGCGGCACCGAAACCCGGGGATTGCGCCCAACCATCGACAGCGGATTCTGGGTCAGCCGCTGGAAAACGAAGGCGGGCCGGTCGCCCTGCTCGAAGGCCGGCATGCCGCAGATCATTTCGTAGAGCACCAGCGCCAGGGAGTAGAGATCGCTGCGCGGGTCGAGGGCGACCTTGCCAGAGTCGGCCTGCTCCGGCGAGCAGTAGCGCAGCTTCCCCATGAAGGTCCCGACCTGGGTGATCTCGAAGTTGGGATCCGGCGCCAGCCCCTTGGCGAGACCGAGGTCGATGATCTTGACCCGTTCCTTGCCGCGCACGTCGCGGGTGATCATCAGGTTGTCGGGACTGATATCGCGATGGATCACCCCGACCGAATGAATCGTCTCGAGGCCGCGCAAGGCCTGGATCCCGAGGTCGATGGCGAGAGGAATCGGAAAGACCCCACGAGTGTCGAGCTCGCGTCCGATCTCGGCACCGTCGACATACTCCCAGACCATGTAGAAGCTGCCTTCCGGGAGCTGCGCGAAATCGTAGAGGATGGCGACGTTGGCATGCTTGACCTGGGTCGCCAGGCGCGCCTCGCGCTGGAAGCGCTTGTTGTGATCCGGATCCGTGGCGACATCCTGACGCAGCACCTTGACCACCCGCTTCTCGTCGAGATGGAGATGGCGCACCAGGTACACGTCTCCCATGCCGCCCGCTCCGAGCGAGCTGTCGATCTCATACTTGCCGTCGAGAACGGTTCCCGGTTCGTACATCAGCGTCCCCCGTAAGGGGCAGTATTGTAGCGGGGCGCTAGCCCCCTGGAAAGACAGCCTGCTAAATGGCGTGCCGGGTCAGGACGTCGACCCGGCGCCCATCCTTCGTCTGGTAAGGGATGCCGAGCAGCCGGACTTTCCCGAACTCGACGTGGAAGTCGAACTCGCGCAGGGTGTCCGGCTGGCGAGCCTCGGCCGCGATGACGCAGTAGCGGGCCATCTTCTGAGCATCGACCACCTCCACGGAGCCCCCGGTGAGCCCCTCCCCGAGACGCTCGGCAGCCGGCGGCAGATGACGGCTGAGGGCAAGGGTGGCGTTGACCGCCTCGGCGAGAGCCAGGGGATAGGCGGGCACCAGGAAGCGCTCGAGGGGCGCCTCGCCACCACCGCTCAGAAATCGTCGGATATGTCCGCCGGAGGCCTTGCGTTGGCGAATCTCGACCTTGGCATCGAGACTCCAGAAGGGCAGGTAGCCTTCCGCCGCGCCCTGCGGCCACGACGCGAAGCTCACCTCCACCGGCTCCAAGCGATCCTCCACCACCCGGTGACCGGACCGGCAGGCGACGCAGTAGAACACCACGTCGACGGCGTCGCCACCGAGGGTTTCGCCGCAGCTCGGGCACTCGAGGGGCAAGAGCTCGAAACCGCGACTCATCGCCGGGACCTCCGGCGCCGCCGGGTGGAGACCTTGCCGGACCCCTCTTCCACCACCGCGCCGTAGCGGAAGCGCCTCCAGCCCCAGGCGAAGATTCCAAAGAAGAAGACTCCGCCGACGACCAAGGACCAGATGCCCGCCTCGCTCTGCAAGGCGGTGGTGCCGGCGAAGCAGGCAGCGGCCTGCGAGCCGACCAGGGTCAGGGCACGGTAGAGATCGTTGCCGGGGGCCTTGCCGTAGGCCAGCGTGCCGTCCTCGCCATCGATCACCGCCTGGTAGGACCGACCGCGGAAGCGGTAGCGGATCACCCACAGCGGGTAGTGAATGGTGCTCATCCGCTCGCGCAGCGTGTCGAGAAAGCGGAAGCGCACCTTGTGCATGCCGGAGGCGGGGTCGGACGCGGCGGCGAAATCCGCCAGCGCCGCCTCGCGCACTGCCGTCTCCGACACCGTCGGCGTGAAGACCATGCCGCGGCGCTCGAGGGCGGCACCGTCGAAGGGCACCAGCGGGTCACCGGTCAGATCGACTCGCTGCACTCCCCATTCGGCGACGTTGACGGCGGCGAAGGTGCGATCCAGGTGGCGCTCGACGGGACGTTCGACGTCGACCTCGACGGTGCGCGTCTTGCCGTTCGAGGTGCGGCGCTTGCGCACCGTCCCGAAGGCGTAGCCGACGGCATCCGCCTGAACTCGGAAGAAGGGTAGGAAGCAGAGAAACGCCTCACCGATCTCGGCCTCACGATCGAGCGCCGAGTGCTTGTTCCAGCCGGCTTTCAGCCAGCGCCGCAGGGCCTGGCGGGCAGCGTTGGCATCGACCCGTGGCTCGACCGCGAAGCGCCGCAGCCCGCGATCGCCGACGGCGAGGGAGCGCATGCCACAGAAGGGACACTCGACCACCCGGACGCCGGTCTCGACCTCGAGGGCGCCGCCGCAGCGACCGCAGGAGAGACCCGCTACCCGCAGCCCGAGACGGGACTCAACCTCCGCCGGAGCCGGTTCCGCCATCAGACCTTGCGCGCCACCAGGTAAGCGATCGCCACCATCGGCACAGCGGTGATCCCGTAAACCACGGCCTTGAGGGCGAGATTCGAGATCAACAACCCCTCGGCGCCGAAGAGGAAGAGGCCGAGGCCGGCGACCAGGTAGAAGGGCGACTCCGCCTTGGCCGGGAAAATCGACGCCAACACGGTGCCGGTCGAACCCTCGACCAGGGCGACGTAGGACTGATCGTCATAGCGATAGCGAAAGCGCCACAGGGGAACGTGGACCAGCGCGGTTTCAGCGACCTCCTCACGGCCGCCCTCGGGGATCCAGCTGCGCGCCGTTTCGAGGGGCACTGTGGCGTCGACGGTCTCGACCCCTTCTTCCGGCACCCAGGTCTCGAGCTTGCCCACCGGCACCTCGATCTCCGCCAGCTGGCTGATCGGGGTCGGTGCCGCCGGCTCGACCAGGGTCGACTCCCCCGCCGCCGACCGGCGGCGGAAGAACCACATCGGGAAGCGCACCGCGGCCTGCTCCTCGACCTTGGCCAGCCGATCGAGGTTCTTCACCGTCTCGTTGCCTGCCATCCAGCGGCGCAGCGACTGCTCCGCCGAGCGTTGGTCGATCAAGCGCGGCAGGCCGTAGTGCAGCACCAGGCCGGAGCGATCGACGAACAGCGTGGCGTCGCAGTAGGCACAGACCGCCAGCGCGACGCCCGACAGCAGGTCGTTGTCGCCGCCGCACTGCGGGCAGGTGAGGTGGGCCGAAGGCGCCGTCATCGCGTGCCGGTTGCCGGAGTGTCCTTGCGCAAGCTAGTGGCCCAGACGTCTCAGCAGAGAGCTCCCGCCGGGCTATTCGGCGACCCGGTTGCCGCAGGCGGGACAGAAGCGCGCCCCCGCCGGCAGCTTCTGGCCGCACTGGTGGCAGAAGGCGGCGGAACCTTCGGCCGCCTCGTCGGTGGGCGGACCGGCGGCTGGAGGCGGTGTCGCCGCTGGTGGATCGGCGGCGCCAGGGGCCGCTGCGGCGGGGGCTGCCGGCGGCGTCGGCGGCGCCGTGCCGCCCCCCTGCATGGCGTCCTTCATCATCCCCGGCAGCATCATGCCGAGGCCGGCGCCGACACCGACCCCCATGCCCGAGGCCACGGCACCACCGCCCTCACCACCGCCGCCCTGGACGGCGGCATCGCCCATCGCCTGGGCGGCCTTGAACTTGAGGTAGGCGTTCATGTCACCGAGGGCGGCCATGCCGGCGCGCTCGTCGATCATCTTCTGGACTTCCTCCGGAGGCGTGATCGCGCCGAGGAAGAGGTCGACCAGCTCGATGCCGTATTTTCCGAAGTCGTCGGCCACCCGCGCCTTGAGGCCGACGCCGAGCTCGTCGTAGACCTTCGGCAGGTCGAAGATGGAGGTCAGGTTCTCGCCCAACAGATCGTTGAGACGAGCCACGATGACGTCCTTGAAGTAGTCCTCGACGCCGTCGGTGGTGTACACCCCCATGGTGCCCACCACCCCGTTGACGAACAGCTGGGCGTCGCGCACCCGCACCGCGAACTTGCCGAAGGCGCGCAGGCGCACCATCGCCAGCTCGGCATCGCGGAACATCACCGGTTCCTTGGTGCCCCACTTGAGGTCGAGGAAGGTCTTCGCCGAAACGAAGACCACCGCCGCCTGGAAGGGCGACTTGCCGCCGAAAGGCAGACCGAGGAGCTCGGTCAGAAAGGGCAGGTTCTGGGTCGCCAGGGTATGGCGCCCGGGACCGAAGGTATCGAGGGCTTTGCCGTCGCGGAAGAACACCGCCTGCTGGCTTTCCTCGACGACCAACTGGCTACCGATCTTGATCGCCGAGGTCCCCGACTGGGGCCACCGAGCAACCATCGTCTGGCCCGTCGGGTCCTGATGCTGAATGACGTCCATGGTGTTCTCCTTATGTCAATGCCGCGCCGGACTTTCCCAGCGGCGCAAGCCCCGAGGATCGACGCGCTTCCCTCGGCGCCGATCCGCCGGCGAGCTATCTCGAGGTCTGGACGATGTCGCTAATCACGGTGCTGCGTTGGGACCAGCGATCCTCGATCGCCTGGACCGTCTCGAGCAGGACATCGAGCTCGCCGGTGGGGTCCGTATCCCCCGGCGCCGGCAGCGTCCGGATCCGACCTTCGAGATCCCGCAGCTCGTCGAGCAGCTCGAGATCGAAGGTGTAGAGAGCTTCGAGATCGCCTTCGTCGACCTTCTCCGGATCGAAGAAGCCGGTCGCCCCGTAGTCACAGAATCGCACCGTCTGGGCGAGGCCATCGAGGCGTCGATCGAGACGTCCGAAGCGATCCAGCCAACCGATCTTGCCGGCATCCGTATAGCGTCGCGCCACGTCCCGCAGCACCGCGTTCAGACGTCCCAGCTCGGTCGCCATCGACTCGCGCTGCATCTTGTCGACATCGCGTCGCAGCTCGCGATCCTGAAAGCCCCGGAAGCCGGGGATGCGCTCGATCAGACGCTCGAGGGCGTTGCGCTCTTGCTTCGCTTCTTGGTAGCCATCGGTCATGCCAACCCTCCTGGGATAAACATCGTCGGCATCCTAGCAGGGCGCTGGTCTCATTCCGGAGTCGGTCCATCGCGATTCCGACCCGGTTCGGACACCGTCGATCATCCTACGAACGAACGAGATGGAAGATTCCCACGAAAGCAGAAACGACAAAGCCCGGAGCCGCCGCCGGCTCCGGGCCTCGGGGGGAACGATCGGCGCTACTGAACCGACAGAGAGGCGGGTACCGGCGAGCAGTCGTCGAGGAGCTGGGCCAACCGCGCCGTCAGCTCGCTTCGCCCCGGACAGGTGAGCAACAGCAGGTGATCCTCCGGGAATCCGGCATGGCCATCACCGAGGAGCTGGTGGCTCGGCACTTCTTCGCACAGCACCCGTTCGCCGGGCGAACCGACGAACAGGCAGCGGTCCTCACGACCGCCGTTCCAGGGCTCCATCGGGGTGCGCTCGATCTCGAACACGTGGCCCGACCACAGCGGCTCCAGCCAGCGCCGATGGTGATCGGTCAGGGCCAGTCGATCGCCACGCCGTGCCACCAGGTCGGCCGCCAGCATCTGCTCGACGAGGGAGGCGCTCTGGCCCGGCGCCCGCGCCTCGATGTCGTCGATCGAGATCTCGGCGCGGGGCTCGCGGCCACAGCTCGGCCACAGCGCCGTGGTCAGGCGATAGAGCATCGGCCACAGGCAGAAGGCGTCGCTGTCACCACTCGCCGCCAACTCGTCGACCAGGTAGTCGATCAGCCGGTCCCGGGGAATGGTGGCCCCGAGGTAGAGGGCCTCGTCGTCGAGGGCTCCGAGCACGGCCTCGCCACCGGCCAGGTAGAGGTCGGTAATGCGCACCGGAGATTCGGGAGCTCCGATGCCGATGCGCAGCCGAGCTTCAGGCCGCTCGAGAATTTTCAAGGAGGCACCCAGCGGTCCGCTGTCGAGCAATCGCCGACGGCGGACTTCCGGAGACCAGCTCGCCGAGACCAAACCTCGGCGCAGCAGATCGGCGCCGGCGGCGTGTCGGTCGGGGCTACCGATTCGGCTTTCCTGTTGGCGCAGAAAGGCGAGCGGCGATTGCGGCTCGGGAGACAGGAACCCCTGCTCTCCCAACCACTCGAGGGCCGCCACGGAAAGGGACCGCGGCTCGACCTCGAAGGGCGTTGTCGAAGAAGCGATGATCGTCAAGTTGTCGTTCTCTCGGGAGTTGGTCGCGGGCTTGGCGCCCCGGCCGCTCCAGCGACCGGACCGCTATCAGGGAGTCGTACTCCCATCAGTGCAGCTCACGGCAGCAGGCGGGACGATGCCCCGACCGCGACAGGAGAATCCCGTCCCGAGGTGACACAGAAAGGTAACTTGTTGTCGCTAGGCGAGAAAACGGCGGGACCCGAACGGGCCCCGCCGATCATCAAAGGCTCAGTGCGCGACCGCCGGCTCGAGCTGCTTCGCCTGGGCGATCCAGCGCCGAACCCGCGTTCCCGGCGGCGCCGTGCGCGCGATGCGGTACTTCCGCTGGACCTGCGCCAGGGTCGTCGCCAGACTCTCCGGGTTACGGTTCCGCAACTCCTTCACGGTATCGACCCCGGAGGCTTCGAGAAGCTCGCTGAACTGCGGGCCGACGCCGGTGATTCGCATCAGGTCAGCGAGGTTGACCCACTTCAGAATCTGCTTCTCCGACAGGCCAGAGCTCTGGGCCAAGGCCTTCCGACCCGTCCGCGTTCCGGCCCGCCGCAGGAGATCCTCGGTGGTCTCGATTCCCGCCGCCATCAGCGTGGCACCGTGCACTTCGCCGATTCCTTCGATTTTTTCGATTCGATACGTCATCAGTCGCCCCTCATGCTTGCCCCGGGACGACAGGCCTCGAACACCCTCAGCCGTCGATCGGCGGAATGCGAAGAACCTGACCCGGGTAGATCTTGTCCGGATCGGTCAGCATGGGCTTGTTGGCTTCGAAGATGACCGGGTACTTGCCGGCGTTGCCGTAGTGATCCCGCGCGATCTTCGAGAGCGAGTCGCCACTCTTGACCGTGTAGAACACCGCCTCCGGCTCCGGCACCTCGACCACCATGCGGTCGTCGACGCGCGCCACCCCGTCCACGTTTCCGGCCGCGAGAACGATCTTCTCGCGCTCGGCCTGGCTCGGGGTCGAGCCTTCGATGGTCGCCACATCACCCACCACGCTGACCTTCAGATCCTCCACCTCCAGGCCGAGATCACCGATGAACTTCACCAGCGCACCAGCGAGCTCGGGATTCGGCTGCGGAGTCTCGGGGGTCGCCTCGGCCTTGCTACCGCCACCGAGGAGCTTCTTACCGGCGTTTACGACGAAATCAAAAATACCCATAGCAAAATCCTCCTTAGGGAAAATCCAACGTCTAGAACTTCTAAGGCGTGAAAGAAACGCTTCGACGCGCTCTACTTCTTGAAGAGATTGCCGAGCAGCTTGCCACCCATCTTGACGGCGTCATCCATCACGTCGCCGTCGCCGTCGGCATCGAGGAACGAGGAGAGCATACCGCCCACGCCGGAAGGCGCCGCGGCTTCAGCCCGCCGACGCTCACCGCTCAGCATGCCGGCGAGATCGGAAATGTCGACACCGCCCGAGCGCTGGCTGCGACCGAGGGCACCCATCACCAGCGGCGCCAGCATCGAGAGCAGCTTGCCGGTGCTGGCACTGTCGAGGCCACTGACCTGCGAGAGCTGGCCTTCGGCGACACCGCGCCGACCGCCGAGAACGTGCTTGAGAATTCCGTCCCCCATCGAGGCGCTCGCCTGACCGCCGCCGAGGAAGCCACCGAGGTCGTCCAGCACGCTGCCGTCATGATCGCGATCGAGGGCGCCGGCCAGGGCACCGGCGCCGTTCGACGAGGAAGCGTTCTTGGCCAGAGCGCCCATCAACATCGGCAGAGCCGCGGACACCGCCTTGCTGGTGGCGCCGCTGTCGGCACCGAGGGCGCCACTCAACTGAGAAAGGGCGTCACCGCCCAGAGCCTGCGTCAAAAGATCCATCGGTGAAGACACACTGACCTCCTTGCATACGAGTGAACAGCGGAGCAATTTCCTGTTCGAGTTCGAGCTCGCCTCAGGTTAGAGCAAAGGCCTTGCCATCCTGCCGAAACGGGCGTCGAAGCGAAGCTGGCACCCGCCAAACCCAAGATTCGAAAAAACTTCAAGACTGCGCTAAAAAGCTAACACTGCTCGTGCCGCGCCGCAACCGTCCGCTGCGGCGAGGGAATTCGTGGAGGGGCACGGAGTTTTTCCCAGGAGTCTCAGATCTCGATTCCGTAGTTTCGGATCTTGTTGTTGAGAGTCTTGACGTCGATGCCGAGCAAGCGCGCCGCCGGCGCCTTGCTGCCCTTGGTGTAGCGCAGAGCCCGAGCCACGTGCAGGCGCTCGACCTCGGACATGGGCAAGGGCGCCTCGACATCCGGCAGGTCGAGCTGGGTCGACGGTCGCAGGCTGGGGGGCAGATCCTGGGCCCCGATCTCGTCCTCCGGCGACAGCAGGATCAACCCCTCGATGGTGTTCATCAGCTCGCGAACATTGCCCGGCCAGGCATACTCCTGCAGCAGCTTGAGGGCCCCCGGAGCGATGCTCTTCGGGCGCCGGCCGGGCAGTTGATAGCGGGTCAAGAAAGTCGCCACCAGCAAGGGAATGTCCTCCTTGCGTTCGCGGAGCGCCGGCACTTCGAGGGTGATGACGCGCAACCGGAAGAGCAGGTCCTGGCGGAAATTCCCGGCCTTGACTTCGGCCTTGAGGTCTTTGTTGGAAGCCGCCACGATGCGAACATCGACCTTGCGGGTCTTGGTGCCACCGACCCGACGCAGCTCGCCGTTGTCGAGGGTCTGCAGCAACTTGGCCTGCATCGCCGAAGTCATCTCGGCGACTTCGTCGAGGAACAGGGTCCCCCCGTTGGCGACCTCGAAGAGGCCCGGCTTGGCCGCCGTCGCGCCGGTGAAGGATCCCTTCTCGTGACCGAACAGCTCGCTCTCGAGGAGCTGATCCTGAAAGGCGCTGCAGTTGACCACCACGAAGGGCTTGTCGCGACGATCGCTGGCTTCGTGGATCGCCCGCGCCGCCAGCGTCTTGCCGGTGCCGGTCTCGCCGTGGATCAGCACCGATGCCGGCGAGGCGGCGATGCGATCGATGGTGTCGAGCAGCTTGAGCACGGCAGCGCTCTGCCCCAGGATCGGGCTCGAAGGCCGCGCCGAAGCCGCCGCCTGGGTCAGCTCCTTGAGCTCGGAGCGTGTCAGGGGACGGGTCAGGAAGTCGTAGGGCCCCTCTTCGGAGGGCTTCGGGAGGCGCCCTTCGGAGGTCGCCGAGAGCATGATCACCTCGCCATAGCGGGAAGTGCCCTGGGCCAGGCGGATCGCCCCGGTGCCGTCTTCGGTCTCGGCGATCTGGACGTCCTGCTCGACCTCGGCGATGCCGCCATCGACCCAAGCCGCCGGCAGTTTGTCGCCATCGTGGATCGCGACCGCCAAGCGACCGTCCGCCGGGAGCGGGCGCTCCAGCAAGATCCGCCTGGGCCGACCATCCTCCGTCAGCAGGACCTGAATCGTTCTTCGTGGCTCCATGAGCTACTGATAGTTATACTGCAAGTTACTCTCGATTCCATACCGAAGAGCAAATTTTTCGCACCGAAACGTCGAATTACCTCGAGCCCCCGGATTGCGCCTCGGCCTACTGACCCGCATCGCCCTCGCCCTCGCCACCGTCGGCCTGGTGCCCCTGCTGCTGACTTCCCTGCGGCTGGTGGGGATCAACCGCGAAAGCATGAGCGAGCAGGTTCTGCGCACCAACGTGGTAGCCACCAACACGGTGGCCGCCAACATCAGCGACCAGGTCGAGAGCCGCCGCTCCCTGGCCCGCGCCGCGGCCAACA
Source organism: Acidobacteriota bacterium (assembly GCA_039028635.1). Taxonomy (NCBI): domain Bacteria; kingdom Pseudomonadati; phylum Acidobacteriota; species Acidobacteriota bacterium. Next base: position 79,102 of record JBCCHV010000004.1, on the reverse strand, counting down.
ATCCGGCCGTTTACAACAACCCTCTGGCCCCCGAAGCCACCGGCTTCCTGAGCTCGTTCTTGGCCGCTCGGCCGGATCTCGGCAGCCTCGCCCTCTACGATTCCGCGGGCACCGAGATCGTGCGCGCCCAGCGCAAGGAGGATGCCGAGCTGATGGGCAGGATCCTGGCCGATCCGGCGACCGACTCGCCGCTCTTGATCGTTCAGGAGGGCCTCTGGTTACGCCTCGAGGTGGCGATGCCGGAGGATCGCGGCACCCTTCGCCTGGTGGCCGACGCCGCCCCGATCACGGAGGCCGTCAACGACAGCTTGATCGGCGATCAGGCCTCCCTCTCCCTGATCGACGCCCAGGGCGGAGTGCTCGCCGGCACTCCCCTGCGCCGCAACGACCTGCCGCAGGAAATCCTCGAAGGCACAGCGCGTGGCTACATCCAGGGCATCCACCGCGAAACGGACGAAGCCGGGCGCGAGATCTTGGCGGCCTTCAACCCGGTACCGAGCACCCCGTGGATGGTGCTCTCGCGACAGCCCGCCGCCGCCGCCGAAGCGGTCTCCCAGACCATGCTGCGCGATTCCCTCACCTCCCTCGGCTTCGCGCTGCTGCTGACCGGCCTGCTGTCGAGCGCCGCCTATGTTTCGATCGTCCGGCCGATCCGCGACCTGACCCGGGTCCAGCGGCGCCTGGCGGGCCTCAGCACGCAACCGTCGCGCGGTAACGAGATCGAAGATCTGCGCGCCTCCTTCGAGCGCCTCGAGCAGCGCATCAAGGACCGCGACGCCCTCGAGCGCATCTTCCTCGGCCGCTACCAGATCCTCGGCATCCTCGGGCAGGGCGCGATGGGCATGGTGTTCCGCGCCTGGGACCCCAAGCTGCAACGCCCGCTCGCCATCAAGACCGTCCACCTCGGCCCGGAGCAAGGAGAGTCGCGTAACGACCACCTCGCCCGCCTGCTCCAGGAGGCGGTGACGGTGGCGCGCTTCCAGCACCCCAACATCGTCGCCGTCTACGACATGGAAGACACCGAGGACATGGCCTACATCGTCATGGAGTTGGTCGATGGGGTCAGCCTCGAGCGTTATCTCGCGGAGCACAAGGTGCTAGCGCCGGGCCCGGCAGCGCTGCTCGGTCAAGCGATGGCCGCCGGCCTCGCCGAGGCCCATCGCGCCGACATCGTCCACCACGACGTCAAGCCGGCCAACATCCTGCTCGGCGCCGATCGCTCGATCAAGGTGGCCGATTTCGGCATCGCCCAGGCCATCTCGACCCTCAACGAAGCCTCCGATCTGGTCTTCGGCACCCCGGGGTATCTACCTCCGGAAGCCCTTCAAGGCATGGGCTATACTCCCGCCGGTGATCTTTTTTCCCTGGGCGTTGTTCTGTATGAAGCGGTGACGGGTCTGAAGCCTTTCGGCGCCGGGACACTCAAACAAATCATCTCGGGAACTCTCCACACGGTCGCAACGCCGGCCCACCAGCTCGATCCTGGAATTCCCCAGGTCTTCGGTGAGCTGCTGGACCGTCTGATGAGCAAGAGTCCCGAGGCTCGCCCGAGCGACGCCGAAAAGGTGGCGAGCTCTTTCGCCGCCATCGCCGAGACCCTCGGGGCCCGCTGGGACGTCGAGATCGAATCCCAGCTCGAAACGGAGCAACTGCGAGACGATGAATCTCCGAAGAGCCTTCTGGTCCACACTCTTCCTGCCGGCGACGCTGTTCGCGGCTGAGCCCGACGCCCTCGTCGTCGCTCCCGGCGACCAAATCCGACTCCAACATTCGCAGCCCGGCCTGGCCGTCGAGGCGGCGATCGATGGCGGCCTCCTGGCTGAGGCAGAGGACGCTTTGGTGACCGCCCCTGCCGAGGAAGGCCTGCACTGGCTGACCTCCGCCAGTCGCGATGCGGCGGGCAATCGCTCGGCGCTGCGCTGGACCCGGCTGCGGGTCGACGCCACACCGCCGGAGGTCACTTTGACGGTCGAGCCCGAGGTGGTCGAAGACACCGCCGGTCAACGCTGGACCTCCCCGACGGCCGCCGTCGTCGCCCGGGGCCGCGATGACTACGCCGGCGTCGCCCGGGTCGAGGTCGACGGCGGTGGCGGCAAGGTCACGGCCGCTGGCGACCAGGCGCGGGGCTCCATCGCAGGCGCCGGAGGCACCGTCATCCTGCAGGGCTGGGCGACGGACGGCGTCGGCAACCGATCCGAGGCCGAGCGACTCGAGCTGCGCCTCGACGCCACCCCCCCGTCGGCGAAGATCTATGTCGAAGGCCCCTGGGCCCGCCTCGGCGAGGTGCTGTTCCTGGGACCCGGCAGCCGCCTGGCGCCCCGCGGCAGCGATAGCGAAAGCGGCTTCGGCGAGTTTCGCGACTATCGCCTCGACGGCGCGGCGGTCCGTGCCGATAGGTGGTCGCCGCCCTGGACCGCCGGCCCCCACCGGGCGACGGTCACGGCAGCCGACCGAGTGGGCAACAGCACCACCACCGAGACCCTCGAGTTCAGCATCGATCTCGAGCCGCCGGCGATCGTCTGGAACCTGGTGGATGTCGATGAGATCAATCAGCTCCACATCGTGGCGGCGCGGGCGGAAGACGCCGGTGCCGGCCTGCAACGGCTCGAATGGTCCGAGGACGGCGCCACCTGGCGCCCTGCCGACGAACCCTTCGCCACCGTTGGTCACCGGATCACTCTGCGGGCGACCGACCGGGTCGGTAATCAAGCCAGCGAAGTGGCCGATATCGCGGCCACCGTGGCCGCGATCAACGCCGGGGGTGCGCCATGAGACGCTCGCTGCTGACGCTGATGTTCGCCCTCGTGCTGGCTCCCATCGCCAGCGCTCAGGGCGGCCCCGAGCCGCGCCCCGGTGACGAGGTCGGCAACCACACGGTGCGCCCCGGCGAGACCCTGCGCGGCATCACCAAGCTCTACCTCGGCACCGAAGATCTGTGGCGCGAAAACTACCGCCTCAATCCGGACCTGGCGGATCCCGATCTGCTCAGCATCGGACGCCAGCTGCGGGTGATCATCAACCGCGAGCTCCCGCCGCGGGTCGCACGGGTGATCGAGGTCTCTCGCAAGGTCAACAAGAAACCCCAACCGGCGCCCTGGACCGCCGCCCGGCGCGGCGACCTGCTGCGCGAGCAGGATGGCATTCGGACCTTCCGCAAGGCCTCGACCAACATCGAGTTCGACGACGGCACCCGCCTCTCGATGACCGAGGACTCGCTCATCTTTCTGCGCCGCGTCGGCGCCACCCTCACCGGAATCAAGCAGGAGACGATCGAAATCGTCACCGGCCAGGCAGACCTGGTGGCGCGACCGGAGCGACCGGGAGCATCGGACATCGAAATTCTCATCGGCGGCACCACCGCCCGCCCGAAGGCCGGCGCCGGCGGCGTCGCCGAAGGTCGCCTGCGCAAGGACGAGTCGGGCGGCGCTCAGTTGATGGTTTACGCCGGCGAGAGCCAGGTGGAATCGGGCGGCGCCGAGGTCTCGGTGCCCAAGGGCATGGGAACAACCGTCGAGGAAGGCAAGGCGCCGAATCCGCCGGAACGCCTGCTGCCGGCACCGCGGTTGACCGATGACGGCGACTCGTGGCCTTATCCCAATCCGCGCTTCCGCTGGCAGGAAGTGAAGGGCGCCGAGGCCTACGTGGTCGAGGTCTGTCCCGACCGTGACTGCAACCTCCGCCTCGAGCAGGCGAAGGTGACGACCACCGCCTGGAGCGCCACGGCGCTGCCCGTGGGCGAGCACCACTGGCGCGTGACGGCGGTCTCCGCCAGCGGCCTCGACGGTTTCCCGGCGGCCACCCGCCCGGTCGCCATCCTGGGCGACAAGGAGGATCTGGAAGCGCCGGTGGTGGCGGTTCAGATCGAGGGCCTGGGGCGCTCCGCCAGCGCCGACACGGTGGTCCTCGGCGCCGGCGGCCGACTGCGCCTCGAAGCCCACGACGACGTCGCCGGTGTCGCCGAGGTGACCTATCGCTGGGGCGACGGCGGCTGGCAGACCTGGCAGGATCGCAGCCTCGACCCACCGAACGGCGACGGCCCGCACCGCCTCGACTTCCAGGCGACGGACAACATCGGCCGTGAATCCCAGATGTGGAGCGTCGAGGTCACCAGCGATCGCCAGGGCGCCGAGCCGCCGACCCCGGTACGGGTCGAGACCACTCCCTGATCTCACCGATCGGAAGCGCACCGGTCTTCAATCCGTTCCCCGCGCGATGACCCCATGAGCCGCGTCAAGCCGGGTAGTTATTCAGCTTCGTCAATACACAAAACTCCTGGACTGAACGTTCCGCAAACGCACTTGTAACCACCCCCGGCACTCGGACAGTTGGGGTCTTCAAGAAGATCGCACTCAAGAGCCACACACTCATCTTTGGTGAGAAGAGCCGGTCCCAGCCCGGCGCAAAAACCCTTGTCCACCGTCGCTGAGTCACACACGACATCGGCCCGAATCACCAGGGTCTCTCCATTCGGCCCCTGAATAGTCTGGAAGCGCAGCAGGGAGCCAACGCCCAGTCCGGAGAACTTGCGTCGCACACTCAAGCTGACCCGGAGGGGAGAGAAGTCTCCGCACTGAGCAACAACGATTTCGTCTCCCTCATCCGCCATCAGCCAGGAAATCCGCTCGTCGCCTGCTGTCGCCCGGGACGCCGTTGTCGGTTCCCGCCCGACCTCTTGCAGCGAACCTAAATCCTGCGAGCGAGCCTCGACTCCAAGGGTCAGCAGGCTGACGACCAGAAACATCAGGGAATTCCAACGAGTTGACAGAACCATAAGTCGGTCTCCTTAGTTTCTCTCTATCAGCCCAGCGCCGTGGCCGGACGGCCGAGGTCTTCGTGGGGCAGGCCACCGAAGATCTTGTCGATGATCTTGAGAAGCTCGGAGATGACGCCCTTGAGCAAGTCCCCGACCGGCAGGAATTCGAGCAACACGCCGACGATCTCCTTGACCAGCTCGAGCCAGGGAATGCGGCGCGCGCCGTTTTCCATTCGAATACTGACCGCCGGCCCGGCATCGGCTCCGGTCGGTACCTGCGTCGCTGCCACGGCAGCCTTCAAGAGGTCTCGACTACCGGTGCTTTCGAGCTTCTCCTGCAACGCACCGCGACCTTCGGCGGTCATCTCCTCGATCTCGCGGCGCAAGGCCGTCACATAGCTCTGGCGCACGCTGCCGAGGGCGTCGAGGGTCGGTCCGACGGCGGCTGCGAGATCGGCCGAGAAGGGATCCTCGACCCGCGACCGACGCTCGAGGCCGGCAAGGCTCTGCTCGAGCAATTCGACACAGTCCTGGAGATAGCTCTTCGACGGCCTTCCTGCATCAGATTTCTTTTCGTTCGGCACCACAGACCTCCTTTGCGTTCGGCGAGCCCCGCATCCTGTGAGGCTCGCCAGTGAGTGTTCAGGGAGGAGTAATCCGATGCACCAAGGGAAGGGTTACTGCGGGCAGAACCTTGCGCTACGCAGAGCGCACTCGCCAGGTGATCCGACCGACCTCGCGACCGCGCCAGAGCTGGCGAATCGCCACTTCGTGTCCGACCTCGAGATCGCCAGCGGGCAAGACCAGCTTGGCCGGCAGACAGGCCGCCACCGGCAGGCGCAGGTCGCGGAAGCGCAGCCGCGGCCAGGCGGGCAGCTCGAGGGACGAGCCGCTCACCGAGATCCACGGACGCCGCTGGCGCAATGACTGAATCAGCGCCGCCGGCCCTGCGAGACGCACCGCCGCCGCCGAAGGCAGGCGGCGGATCACCTCGAGATCGAAGCGCCGGGACTGGTCCGGCGCTCCGGTCACCTCGAAGGAGAGCTCGACTTCCTGGGGGCCCGAGACATCGATCGCGTGGAGATTGCGAATCGCGTAGCCATGGCCGCCGATCACGTACCGCCACCAGCGCGAGCGGTCGAAGTCGCGGCTGGTCAGGGGCGGCGGTGGGGCGTCGTCCGAGTTGCGCAGGTAGGAGACCCACGCCATCCCAGCCGCGGCGTCCGGACCGACCTGCCAGCGAAAACCCGCCACCGGGGCGAGCTGATCACCGGCCGGCACCACCGCTCCCGGCGAGGTGATCAGGGTCTCGAGGTCGAGACCGACCTGGCCAGGCCAATGCAGCGCTGGATACCAACGATCCGGCGTCAGCAAGGTGGCCACCGGCGCCGGCCAGACGGAGACCCGGACCGAGTCGCCAGACAGGGCACCCCGATTGCGGGCGCGCACCAGCACCCGGAGATCGTCGCCCGGCTTCAGCTCGACGGCACCGCCCGGCGTCGCATCGTCGACCCACGGGCCGAGCTCGCCGCTGGCTTCGTCCTGGGCCTGCTCCGCGGCAGAATCTACCGGTAGCGGAAGGACCAAGACGTCGGGGCACGAGCTGGCGCCCTGTGGCAAGCTCGAGCCGAAACCGTCGTCGCCCACGAAGCGCCGCTGGTAGACCTCGGCGGCGAGCCCGAGGCCGCGCCCGACAACCCGCCGGAGATCGGGCATGACGCCAATGAAGCCGCCAACACCGGGCCCCTGAGGCGTTCCCCAATCAGGCTCCGAGAGCAGGCGCCGCAGCATCAGCGGCGACAGCCAAGCCGCCATCTCCGCATAGTGCAGGCACTGCACCAGGGCCGCCGCCGTGGCGATGATGGGAGCGGCGCTGCTGGTGCCGTTGAAGGTGTTGGTGTAGAAATCATCGAGGTCGGCGGCGGTGGCTCCGGCATCGAAGTCACCGTAGCCGCCACTGGTGACCCCCTCTCCCCAGGCGAAGCAGTCGACTCGCGATCCATAGTTCGAGAAGGAGGCGCGATCGTGGGGTAATGCCGCCTCGGCCGCCCCCACCAAAATGGCGCCGGAGTCGACAAAGGCAGACCCCCGACGATCGAGGGAACGCCGGCCCTCGGGATCCCGCAGGCGATCGAGGTCGTAGCCACCGTTGCCGGCCGCTTCGACCACCACCACGCCACAGGACACCGCCAGCCGGATGGCATCGCGGTCCGCCGGATCGAGCTCGGTGGGCCGGCGGCCGCGCTGGACCTCGAGCAGAAGAAGGTCGCCGACACCGGCGCGACGCTGCCCCAGGGCCGTCAGCAGGCAGCCGACGATGGCCTCGGCGACATTGCCATTGAAGTCTCCGAAGGGAGTGCTCTCGGCGCGCCGGAAGTGGCTGGCGGTGGCGAATCGGCAGGCTTTGCGCAGGGGCCCGCGAAGGCGAGAGCTGCCCACCATCTCTCCCAGCACCGCGGTGCCGTGGTGACCGAGATAGCCGCCGTGACCGTGTCGGTTGTGGTTGACCAGCGGCGCCGCCACCGAGCCCGCGAGCTCGTGATGACTGAGAATCCAGCCCTGCTCGCAGTCGTAGAGGGTCGCACTCTTGGTGGTCGACAAGGCCTCCACCTGGGCCTGCGCCCAGGTGCCGGAGATTCCCACCGGAGCGTCGTCGAGGAAATCCTGCAGGCCCGTGAAGCCGGCGCCGCCGGCGTTGGTTTCGGTCGCCTGGAGCTCGGCATAGGCGAGATCGACCTCCGGCAGGGCATTGAAGCGCTCCACCAAGTCGTCGAGGCGGTGCGCCGCCGGCCGAGCATCCACCCGCCAGTAGGAGGTCAGGCTGTGGAGCGGCGGCAGCGCACCGGTCGCGGCCTCCTTCTCGAGTCTGGTCAGGCCGTCCAGAAAGGTCTCGCGATTGCCGCGAGGGACCGTCGGAGAGGTTCGTTCCTGCGAAAAACCAGACGGCAGATCGATCAACGGCCGAGTGGTGAGCTGGCAATCGCCGTCGCTGTCGAGCTGCTCGGCGGCCCAGGCCAATGCCTGTCGCAGGCCGGTCGCTCCCCAGCGCCGGGCATGCTCGTCGAGGTCGGCCTCGGCGTCGGGGCGCGGCACCAACCCCGGCACCAGGCGGAGGATGACAAAGCCACTGCGCGTACCAGACGCCCAATCTTCAGCGTCGGCCTCGGCGCCTGCCGTCGGGACCGAGGACGGCAGGGCCAAGGCCGGTAGCGCCAGCACCGGCAGCCCCACCAGCGGGCCGCCACAGACACTGCAGACGCCCGGGGCGCTGCCAGCGCCAGGCCCATCGAACGGCCCCGCCGACGAGTCCTCGAGGGGGGGACGAACGTTGTCCCGGCCCGGGTCGCCGGGAGTCCAAGAAGAATCTTCGAGGGGAGGGCGAACATTGTCCCGGCCCGGATCCCCCGGCGACGTCGAGGCCTGCGGCCAGCCCCCGCCGCCCCCCGAAAGGTGATGAAAATAGGCTCCCGAAGACCGGCAGCAGAGACAGAGGTTCGCGACGGAGGGCTGAGAGAAATCTCGATTCATAGCGACATCCTCCCGGGCCGGCCTCGCGGACGACCCAATGAAATCAAGGTCAAGAGCCCGGGCCTCTCATCCACCGACGGCGGCGCAGGGAGGACGCGCCGCGCAGCGCTGAGACACCCGGACCAGGGTGGGAGAGCACTCTCCCCGAAAGGTCTAATCCCAGACGAGAGAAAACGGGGGACTCGGGCTAGCAGGCTGCTGAAAAAGTCCGCTTCGCGACTTTTCCAGCGCTGCTAGCTGTTTTTTCCGAGAGGGGCTACGCGCCCCTGACTGCGCGTCCCGCTCCGGCTCAAGAAGCGTGGTTCTTGGGCCTCCTCTCCCGTCGCGGCGGCTACGCCACCGCCGGGCCCTTCCGGGCCCGGAAGCAGGTTGCTGAAAAAGTTCAGTTTCGAGGACTTCCTGCCCGGGTGGGACCCCGAGACCAGCGGGCGAGGCAGCGGCAAAGCCGCTGAGGACGGGGGTGAAGGCGCACGACATGCGCGAAGCCGGGCCGCGTAGGCCTTTGGGGGGGCGCCTCGTAGCCCCCCTGAAATAAACAGCAGGCGCTTGAATAAGTCGCCACGCGACTATTTCAGCAGCCTGCTAGCGCCAGTCGCCCTGCAGCACTAGCGGCGCCCAGCGATGCGGCGGGGCCCCGGACCGCAGGGCACGCACCTGGGCCTGCTGCAGCGCCCGGGCCGGGGCGGCCCCCGCCGACAGGCTGGCGAAAAGATCCGCCACCAGGTCGGCGGTGCCCTCGTCTTCGACCTGCCAGAGGGAGGCGATCACCCGCGGGCTTCCGGCGACGAAAAATCCCCGCACCAGGCCGTTCACCAGCCCCTCGCCGAGGACCTGCCGCCCTTGCCCGGACTCGCAGGCGCTCAGGACGGTGAGATCGGCGCCCAACCGCAGGCCTGCCAACTGATAGGCGAAGAGACTGCCGGTAACCGCTCGGCAGTCGCCGTCGCGCTGCGTGAAGACCAGCCGCGACCGCCCCGGGTGGGCCTCGTCGGATCGCCCGTGGACGGCGAGCAGAAGCCATCGATAGTCGGCCAAGGTGCCGTCGAGGAGGAGCTCCTTTGAAGCCTCGGCACCGACGAAGCAGTCACCACCGTTGGCGCGACAGACCGTCGCCACCTCTCGCCCGGAGCCCGGCAGCCGCGGCAGAACCGAGGCGCTACCGGCGCCGGAGGGACAGCGCTCGTCGTCGCGCGAGTAGATGGCGTCCCCCACCGCCGCCAGGGCTTGGCCAGCCGGCGCCCGCTCGGCCGACAAGGAGCGCATCTGGGCGACGACCGAGAGCGACGGCACCGACGACACCGGATGGCTTTCGATCAACCAGGGCGAAGACTCACAATTGCCTTGCGCCGGGTGTGGCAGGGCGCCGAAGGGCACCGTTTGCAGGGCACCATCAGCCGAGATCGCCAGATGCTCGTCGGAACGCTCGGCGAGGCGCCGAGCCAGGGGGCCGAGGAGCTCGCCGGCGAGGCGGCAAACGGCCGGTGAACGGCTCCCCCGGCGGTCCCGTCGTCGCAGATCATCGACCGCGGCCCGGGCGAGGAGCTCGAGGGTCGAGCGGTCTGCGAGCTGGTGGAGGGCGAGCTTCCGGGAGTCGACCTCCCAGAGATAGCTGCGCTCCTCTCCCAGGTGATAAACCAGCAGGACCTCACCAGGCTGCAGCAGGGCCTGCATCTGGGCGGCGGACCGGATGCGTGGCCGCAGCGCCGGCGGGCCACCTCCCGGGCCGGCGCCGATCTCCGTCAGGCGATCGTGGAAGGACCGTGCCCGGCCCGCCTCCACGGCCTCGAGGGCGACCTCGGAACGGCCTGATCCCACCAGGAGATCGACGTAGGTTTGGCGATGGCTATGGGCCGCCGCGATCAGATCGCTGCGGCGCTCCTCTCCGGCCACCTCGAGGCGCATTCGCGAGAACAGATTCATCGCCCGCGCCGCCGTCGACAAGGCTTCCGGCTCACGGCCGAGGGCCACCAGGGCCCGAGCCCGCACCGCCAATGCGACGGCCAGCGCCGGCGAATCGCCCTCCTCCTCGGCCCAGCGTCGCGCCGCCGCCGAAAGCTCGAGGGCCCGCTGCGCCTCACCGGCGCGCAGGTATATCTCCCCGAGAAGACGAAACCCATGGTCACGGCGCCCCTTGCAAACCTCCTCGGCGAGCAACCTCTCGGCCCGCTCCGCCCGCTGCCAAGGGGACCCCTCGACCCCCAGCCTGCCCTCGACCACCGCCAGCCGCGCCAAGTCCCGGGGCTCGCTGCAGTCTCCCGTCGAGCTGCCCAGCCGAAGGGCCTCGGTCAGATCCTCCGCCGCCGCCTCGAGAGCCGAGCGCTCGCCCGCCGTCAGGGCTTCGGCCTCGGGATCGACGGCGGCGATCTCGACCAAGGCGAGAGCGCTCAACGAATCGCGCAGCTCAGGGGCATAACCTCGAGCCCGCGAGATGGCGGCGGCCCGCTGCAGGTGATCACGGGCGAGGTCGAAGTTGCGGAAGGGGCGCAGGAACAGCATGCCCAGGTTGTGCAGCGTGTAGGCCCGGTCGACCTCGTGGTACGGCTCTTCCCAGAAGGCGAGCGCGCCGCGGTACCACTCGAGCGCCTGCTGCAGCTCCCCAAGGCGCTGATGGCACTGACCCAAGCCATGATGGGCCTTGCCGAGAACGACCGGGTTCTCGAGGCGGCGAGCCAGGTCGAGGCTACGGTGGTAGACCGGCAGCGCCGCCCGCGGCCGATTGTCGTGGATCAGCACAGCCCCCTGGCGGTTGCCGGCATAGGCGGCGAGAACGGTTTCGGAGGCACCCTCGAAGAGGGACGCCGCGCGGCCATAGGCGGAAGCGGCGCGCCGCCACTGACGCTGGCGCCCGAACCAATCACCGATGGCGTCGAGGGCTTCACCTTCGCCCACCGGCTCCCCGAGATCGCGAAATCGCTGGGCGATCCGGCGCAGCTCCGGCAGGGTCTCCGCTTCGGCAATCGTCGCTCGGGCGGCGGCCAGATCTCGGTAGGCCGCCACCAAGGCGCGATCTCGCTCCGATGCTGCTCGCAGCGCCCCGAGCTCGACCCGATAGTGCCCGCCCCCAACCCGCGCCAGCGGCGTGATCACGAGGTGGTGTCGGCCAGCCGTCTGGCTCACCGCCAGAAGGTGCTCCGGCCCCCGGTAGTCGATCAGCCGGTCTTGCACCGCCAGAGGTTCTCCGGCGGGGGTCAGTAGACGCAGCTCGACATCGACACCGCGCTGCTCGACAACCACCTCGAGGCGCTGGCTCGCCGCCGCCTCGAAGGCCAAGCAGACGATGGACTCGGACTGCGCCGGGGAAATCTCCACGGCCTGGCCGGCGGTCAGATCGAGGGCCCGGCGACAGGCCTCCCGGACCGCCGAGTCGCGATCTCCAGCGGGCGAGCAGGCAGCCAGCAGGGAGGCGGCGCCAAGGCACCAGCCGGCGCCGACTCTGCGCCAGCCAACGGCTGCTCCAGGTATCAAGTTCGGAGACATAGGCCCTCGCAGCGGAGGTTCGGTGAGAAAGGCGGGCTAGTCCCCGACCACCCGAAAGCGATAGGAGAAGGGCGCCACGGCTCCGTCGCAGCGCAACTCGACACGATAGCTGCCGACCTCAGGGCGGAGAGCGAAGTAGACCTTGCCGGCCATCAGTCGCAACTCCGCGAGGGAACGCCCCTCCGCGCCCTCCTGAAGCAGCTCGCCGGAGCAGACCTCACCCCGCGCCTGGGCGAGGGCTTCGACATAGAGCCAGTCGGCCCCGGCAGCACCGACGGTGGCCTCGCCGGGATCGTCGTGCACGAGCTGCAGCACCGGCCCCGGCCCTCGGGTGCCAAACTGCGCCGTGTCTTCGCCGCGCACCACCCCCTGCTCCTCGGGCGGCCTGACGTTGGCCACCAGCATCTCCCCGCCGTTGCCGGGAGCGCGCAGCAGCGCCGCCCCGACCGCCAGCACCAACGATGCCGCGGCAATCCATGACACCAGCACCCGGCCCGACGGCCCGGCGGCTCCTGCGATGGGCGGACTGCCAGCGGTCGGGCCCTCGGCTCGCTCGAGGCGCTCGCGAAAGTCGTCGAAGTCGGCGGTGACCGCCCGCTGGTCCGCCCCGTCCCTCGGCGGCGCTGCCTCCAAGAGCGCCGCGAGGTCGACCAGGCGCGCGGCGAGCGCGGGATCCGCCGTCGCGGCCTCCCGCATCTGGTCCTCGGCCGCCTCCGGCAGGGTCCCTTCGAGGTAAGCGCAAAGGGTGTCGTCGGAGAGCTCCGCACCATCCACGGCGTCCACCGCCGCTCGCCGCAGCTCCTGCACCAATTCGTTGCGCAGCGTCTCGTCGTTCATGGATCCTCCGGCCCGTCGAGGTCGAGCGAGCCCAACTCTTGCTTCAAGCGCTGGCGAGCCCGGCTCAGATGCACCTTGACCGTCTCGGGGCTCAAGCGCAGAACCACCGCGATCTCACGATAGCTCAGCTCCTGCTGCAGCCGCAGCGTCAAGCAGCGCCGCATCTGGCCCGGCAGGTTGCGAACCGCGGCTCGCACCCGCTCCCGCCGCTCACCCGCGAGGGCGCGGTGGAGCTGCTGCTCCGCAGTCCCTTCTCCGCGCCCCAGGGCGTCCAAAGAGGTCTCGACCGCAGAACGCTTCGCCGTCGCCGACGCCCGCAGCTTCTTCAGCCAGCAGGTCTCGGCGATGCGGAAGATCCAGCCCTCGAAGCGGTCCGAGTGTCGATAGCCCTCCAATCCCTTGTAAATCCCGAGAAAGGTCTCTTGGGTTAGGTCGAGGGTTTCTTCGGCCGGCACCCCACGACGCCGGAAGAAGCCCAGCAGCGCTCGGTGATAGGTCTCGTAGACGAGACGGAAGCTGGCCTCGCGATCACGACCCGCGCAGAAATCCTCGATGGCACGGGCCACCCGCCGCCGGCGCAGACTCCGGTCGGTCCCGGCGGAGCGAGGGGACGAGGTTGGTTCCATACACCTATCAATCGAGAGGTCGAAAGATTTCGTAAGTCTCTCACAGCTAACAACCGGCCATTTCCACGACCACGGGGATCACCGTGAGCGACTAGAGACCGTCGTCGACGAAGCGTGCCGGAAAGATCTCGAGACCGCTGGGCAAGAAGAAGCGCAGACCGCGCAGGGCGACGAAGCCGGGGTGGTCGGGCTGCTCGGCAGCGGTCGGCGTGCGCAGGGCGACTTTCCAGGTGCGCGCCCGGCGACTCGCAAAGCTCACCAGCTCGTCGGCCCCGGAGGGAGTCCGCCGCAGGAACTCGAAGACCGCGCTGCCGACCGGCTGACCGCTACAGGCGACGGTGCTCGCGGCGCAAGCGGCGGCATCGGCGACGCCGCAGAAGCAGCGCCGCTCGACCTGCACCTCGCGCGCCCGGTGAACGCCGCCGGAGTGGCCGGTGTGGACCTTCACCAGGCCGAGCTCCACCTCCTGCGGGAACTCCACCGTCAGGGACACCCAGGCGCCCGGGGTCACCGCCTGGGGGTGCCAGGAGCTGGCGGCCTCGAAAGCCTTACTGCCCAGACGCACCGACTGGTCCGAGCCCACCACGTTTTCGACGCCACCACCCCAAGTGCCGACGGAGGTCGCCACCACCCGCGGCTCGGCGGCCGGGTAGATCTCGCGCACGGTGCCCTCGACTTCGCCGAAGAGGCGCACACCGCGCAGCACCACATGGCCCGAATCGCCGGCTTGCAGCCAGAGATGAAACACCCGGGCGCGATGCTTGAAGGGAATCGTCTGGTTGGCGCTGGCGAAAAAGGCGGCGGTCTCGAAGCTGGAGCCGGCGCGAACCCGCACTCGTTTTGCCCGGTGAGTGCCGCTGCCATAGCCCGAATAGACGTCGATACGACGCAGGTCCACCTCCTCCGGAAAGGCGATCGACACCACCGCCCAGCCCTGCGGTCCGAGGTCCTTCGAATGCCACATGTGGATGCCGTCGAAGGGATCGAAGAACTGCGGCATGGGATTGTCGTCACCACCGAGCAGCACCGAAGGCGGCGTCCAGAACCCCTCGTGGGTCCAGGCCGACAACAGCTCAAGGGTCTGGTGACCGGGAATCGGCGTATCGCCGAGGCCACTGAGCTCGAAGACCTCGAGGCCCGGCGCGTCCACCGGCCGTTCCACAACCAGCCCCGGGAAAACACGATCGTTCTGGCTCAGGATGCGCAGATCCTCGGCGATCAGGCTCCCGGGCAGGGCGTCGATGACGGCGTCGCCGGGATAGGTACAGGCGCCGTCGCTCGGATTCGACGACGACTGAGCATGGCCGCAGCCGTAGATCCAGTTGGCGGAGTTGTAGCTCATCACCGAAGGGCTGCCGTTGATCGACAGCCGCGCCGGGCAGGCCGCCGTATCGCCGCAGAAGTCGCTGACGTGGGGCAGGCCGAAGGCATGGCCGAGCTCGTGCAGCAGGGTGGAAAAGAAATGCACCGGCGATCCGGCACGGTCGACCTCCACCAGCTCCCTGCGAAAGTTGAAGATGGCGAAACCGCCACCGGAGTCGTAGCCGTGGTTGAGCTTGCGGCCGCCGGCGATGTGGATCGGCTCGCCGACGGCGGCGATGGCGAAGACGAAGGGACAGCTTCCCTGACGACAGTCGACCGCCGCCAAGACTTCGGCGAGGAAGGGATACTCGCCGGCAGCGTAGGCGTTCGCCATCTCGGCCCGGCTGAGGGCCGAGCGCACCACCAGCGGCTGCAGCACCGACCGCCGCTCCCGCACCTCCACGGCGCGGCCCTGCCAGCTAGCCAGCCGGAAGGTGCCGCGGTCGGTTCCGAGGGTGGGATGGCGCAGCATGGCGCGGTACTTGCGCTGCGCCATGCGGAGGAAGATGCCGAGATTCTGGCGCCCGCGGCGGAACTCGTCGCGGTGGGACGACCTCATCGGCCGACGCACCAAATCCCGGCCGCTGGTCCCGGCCTCGACCAGATGAAGCTGGTCCGCCGGCACCAGCACCACCGGCAGCACGAAGACTCGCGCCGGCGGTAAGAGGGCACTCGACGGCACCGCCACCGGCGACATGGCCGCCGCTGGCGACCCCCACCCCCGCGACGGCGACAGACCAAGCACCGTCACGGCGGCGAGGGCCCAGAGCAGCGCTGCCCGAACACCGGGACAACGGTTCGCAGTCTTCCCATCCCTCATCGCGGACCACCTCCTGAACGGGCCTTCCCCGTTTCAGGCGTGGCGATCGCGAGGGTCGTTACGCCGCGGCGATGGCCTCGACCTCCACCAGCCAGTCGGGCGACACCAGGCCGGCGACGTAGACGGTGGTGATCGCCGGACGGACGCCGTCGAGGAGGTCGCGGCGCACCTCGAGCAGCGGCTCCATGTCCTCGCGCCGCACCAGGAAGAAGGACATCTTGACGATGTTCGAGAGCTCCATGTCGGCGGCACCGAGCACGGCCTCGAGGTTGGCCAAGGCCTGGCGGCACTGACCGTCGAAGTCCCGCGCCAGGGAGCCATCGGGAGCCACTCCGATCTGCCCGGAGATGTGGAGCAATCGCGCCCCGGCGCGGGTCTCGACGCCGTGGGCGTAAATGCCGTGGTAAGGCTCTCCGACGGGAAAGGGATCGTGGCGGATCGAGACGGACATGGCAGTTCCTCCGAGGGGATTGATGGTTGACAGCCGAGCCGCGATGGCATCGGCCGCTCGCTTCCACGCCCAAGAAGAACGACTACATCCGAAAATAAATTCCAGTCAATTCGAAAACAAATAAAAGCATTAACGAACAAACAGCGCGATCGAACCCACAGCGTGATCGCAGGCGCTATGCGCCCCGCCGGGATCACAACCAGCGGCGGTAACAGCGCCGCGCCAGCCAACAGGCGACCACCATCTCGAGCCAGGCCAGCGAGAGCACGACGGGCAGCAGCGCTGCCGGCGCCAATCCCATATTGACCATCGCGATCCAGAACAGCAGGAAGAGCATCCAAGCCAGGGTGGCGGCCGACAACAAACCGGTGAGCCCGGGTCCGAAGCGCTCCCAGGTCAGCCAGTCGAGCAGGACCACGAAGATCACCAGCAGGGTGTCCCACAGCGCCCAGACGAGAAAGATCGGAACGCTCATCGCCGCCGCCCCCGGCAGCTCGGCCAGGTGATCGCGTATCGCCGGCAGGACGATCACGAAGTAGCGCAATACTTCCGAGAGGTTGATCCAGAGGCTGACCACCAGGACCGTGAGGGCGAGGGCTTTCCAGGGCATCGTGCGGTCAGCTCGCGCCATCGGGTTCATGCGCCCACCCCACGCTCGACCGCCAGCAGGAGCTGCTCAACATAAGCCCGGAGCGGCTCGGCACGCGCCGTCGTGCGCGAATAGGACCACAGGCCCTGGGTCGAGACCACCAGAAACGCCGCCCAACGCTCAGCGTCGGCGGGCGACGCCGCGACCCCGGCGAGGGCCTGCCGAAAACCCCGCTCGAGGCGCTCGAGGTGAGCTTCGACCAGGGCCTGGAAGAGCGCCTCGTGGGGGCCGCTCTCCACCATCGTGTTGGCGAGCAAGCACCCCGGCCCCGGCAGACCGACGCTCTCGGCGAGGGCGATCTGATGCTCGAAGTAGGCCCGGATCTCCTTCCAGCCCGCCCCCGGCGCTTCGACGGCGGCGAAGGCCGGCGTCACCACGGCTTCGCAGTAGGCCTCGACGGCGGCGACGAACAACCCGCGCTTGTCGCCAAACTCGCCGTAGAGGCCGTGACGGTTCACCCCGGTGGCGGCGACGAGGTCGCGAATCGAGCTGGCGTAGTAGCCGTGCTGCCAGAAGCGCTGCATGGCGCGCAAAGCGACATCGGAACGGTCGTATTGCTTGGG
Source organism: Acidobacteriota bacterium (assembly GCA_039028635.1). Classification (NCBI taxonomy): domain Bacteria; kingdom Pseudomonadati; phylum Acidobacteriota; species Acidobacteriota bacterium. Next base: position 62,036 of record JBCCHV010000004.1, on the reverse strand, counting down.
TCGTGCCATGACAGAAGAATAACAGAATGATCATTCTGCAAAATATCGAAACAGGACAGTTCGGACGATTGCTAGAGTTCCTTCTGCCATGACCTACCGATGGATCCTTCTGCTGGCCCTGTTCGCGGTGCCGGCGAATGCCCTACCGGAGGTCTACATCGTCCTCTTTCCGGAAGCCCCTCTCGCCGAGCAGTGGGCCGCGCTGCGAGCGAGCTCCGGAGATGCCGCGACCCGCGTGGATCGGCGCCTCGATCCCCACTCGACCTTCAGCCGCGGGCGCCTGGCCGCCCTCGACCGGCAGCAAGCGGATCACCAACGTCACCTCGAGTCCCTCGTCGGGCGCCCGCTGGAGCCGCTGTTCCGCTACCGCGCCGCGGGCAACGGCCTGGCCTTGCGGCTGAGCCCGGAAGAAGCCCGCAAGATCGCCGGCTCGCCGCGGATCCGGCGCATCGCACGGGATGTCGAGCACACGGCGGCGACGGACCGAACGCCGGCCTTCCTCGGCGCCCCCGCGGTGTGGGACGGCACTGCCGTGACGACCGGCACCGGCTTCCGCGGTGAGGGAGTGGTGGTGGGCGTGCTCGACAGCGGCATCAACTTCGACCACCCCTCCTTCACCGCCGTGGCGGAGGACGGCTACGTCCACAGCAACCCCCTCGGCAGCGGTACCTTCCTCGGCTTCTGCGATCCCGGCCATCCGCGCTTCGACCCCGCCTTCGCCTGCAACGCCAAACTGATCGGCGCCTGGGACTTCGAGGATCCGATCAGCGGCGGCGACGGCCCTGAAGACGACGCCGGCCACGGCAGCCACGTCGCCGGCACGGCAGTCGGAAATCAGCTCGGCAACGGCAAGACGGCGGGTATCGCGCCGCGCGCCAACCTGGTGGTCTACGACGTCTGTCGCCCCGCCGGCCCGAGCCTGAGCTGCCCGACCTCGGCGACCTTCGCCGCCATCGACCAGGCGATCTTGGACGGCATCGTCGATGTGCTCAATTTCTCGGTCACCGGAGGCACCTCTCCCTGGGGCATCGACGCCGATCGCTTCTTCCTCAACGCCGTCGCCGCCGGCATGGTGGTGGTCGCCGCCGGCGGCAACACCGGCACTCCCGGCACGGTGCAGCACCTGGGACCGTGGATGACCACCGTCGCCTCCACCACCCACGACCGCGTCGCCGTCGAGAACCGGCTCGAAGGCTTTCTCGGCGGGCTGTCGCCGCCGGACGAACCGATCACCGGCGCCAGCCGCACCGCCGGCTACGGCCCGGCCCCGATGGTGCGCGCCGCCGACAGCTCCAACGGTGAGCCTCAGCCGCGCTTTTGCGAGGCGCCCTTCCCGGCCGCCACCTGGAGCGGCGAGATCGTGCTCTGCGAGCGCGGCCAGGTGGACCGCACCCTGGCCTGTGCCCACGCCCTCGCCGGCGGCGCCGGCGCCTGCGTTTTCGGCAACTCTGGCTTCACCGACGCCCGGCCGGTACCGGAAGCGCACGTCCTGCCGGCCACCCACGTCATCTGGGCCGACCGCAACACCCTCAACACCTGGCTCATCGGCGGCATGGGCCACCGCGCCACCCTGACCGCCGCGGCGCCGCGCCTCGACGGTGCCGCCGCCGACCGCATGGCGTCCTCCAGCTCGGCCGGCCCCAACCCGGCCTTCGATGGCCTCAAGCCAGACCTCGCCGCGCCCGGCGTCGAGATTTTCGCCCCCCGCCACACCACTTCACCGCTCACCGCTCCAGAGTTCGGCACCATGAGCGGCACCTCGATGGCGAGTCCCCACGTCGCCGGCGCCGCCGCCCTGTTGCGCGGCCTCCATCCCACCTGGACGCCGGACGAGATCCGCTCCGCCCTGATGACCACCGCCAATCCCAGCCTCGCCGACGGTCCCGGCGATGCCGACGCCCACGACGCCGGCGCCGGTCGCCTCGACCTGTCCCGCGCCGCGCTGGCCGGCCTGGTGCTCGACGAGACCGCCGCCAAATACCTCGCCGCCAACCCGGATCAGGGCGGCGACCCACGGAGCCTCAACTTGCCGAGCCTGGAGAACAGCGACTGCGACGGCCGCTGTAGCTGGCAGCGCAGCGTGCGCAGCACGCGCAGCGCCGCCGTCACGTGGATCGCCACCGGAACCGCCATTGGCGCGAGCTCCGCAGCGCTGCGCATCGAGGTCTCGCCGCCGAGCTTCGAGATGGACGACCCCACCGACCTGCAGGCGCTCACCGTCACCACCCAGGTGCTGCCCGGCGCGCCGGTCGACTTTCGCTGGATCTTCGGCGAAATCCTGCTCACCCCGAACGACGCCACCATCCCGACGGCCCGGCTGCCGGTCGCGATCTTCCCCACCGGCGTCGACCGCACGATCTTCACGGACGGCTTCGAGTCCGGGAACGTCAGCCGCTGGAGCCAGGCGGTGCCGTAGGGGCCCTCAGAGAGATCAGAGAGCAAGGCTAGCCCGGCCTTCTCACGAGTTTTCCTCGCGAGAGGCCGTAGGTTCATGAAGATGCAAGGCATCCGTCGCTGCCACGACGCAGCCGTACTCGACGTACTGCGAGGAGAGCAGGCGACGGATAACGCAGCAGATTCGGGGACCTACGGACGCGCAGCGGAAGCTCGTGAGAAGGGCGGGCTAAGGCTTGATCTCGACCGCCGTGCCCACCGGGACGAGGTCGAAGAGGCGTTTCATGTCGGCGTCGTCGAGAGCGACGCAGCCGAGGGTCCAGTCGCTCCCGGCACCGCGACCGTGAATGAAGATCTCGCCGCCGAGGGCGGTGTCCCAAGGCGGACAGTGGCCGCGCTCGAGGGCTGCCAGGATGCGTCGATGGTCTGCCTCGTCGATCAGCCCGGTGCGCAGGCCGCGCGCGGCATCTTCGGCGTTGGGATAGGTCAGACCGAGGGAGAGGTAGTACTGGCTCTGGGGATTCTTGATGCAGACCTCGAAACGGCCTTCCGGAGTGGCACCGTCCCCCTCGCGCAGCTTGTCGGCTCGCGGCTCGAAGCCGAGGCCGATCGGCACCCGCGCCACCAGCTTCTCACCGCGCCACAGGCGCAAGTTGCGGTCAGTCTTATGAATCTCGAGACGCAGCTCATCGCTCGGCGCGGCCAGCCCGCAAGGAATGCAGAACCAGAGCGAGCAGACTGCCAGCAGAAGTACCACGCAACGCATGCGATCCATACCCACTTCGACCGCCGAACCCGCGATCGAGTTCCCACGGCGGCCTAACGGTGCCAGCGAGCCCGGTGTCCGCGCAGATCGAAATGCACCATCTGGCGGCTGAAGAAATCGGCCTCGCCCTTGTAGGTGCCGACGCCACCGGCATCGCGGATCAACGAGCGATCGAGAATTCGGTAGACGATGTCGACGTCCCGGCCGTCGCTGCGACCATCGCCGTCGACATCGAGCACCAGTAGGTCGATGGCATCGCCGCGCAGATGAAGGCTGTTACGACTGGCGCCGCTCCATTGGGTGAGGAGCGCGTTGTCGAGGGCGAACCGCCGACCGCTCAGCACCCACAGCCGCGGCTGATGCCCGCGCTCCTCGAGCTCCGCCTTCAGAGCGCGATAGACACCGACGGTGGCGTCGTCGACTCCCGCCAACGAGCTGGTGTAGAACAGTCCTGCAGCCGCGAGGGCGAAGCCGGCGATCACCAGCCGAGTCGCCCAACGCAGAAAGCCGCGACTCTTTCGCCGCCCTGTCGCCGAGGAGGTTCCCTCCGCCCGCTTCAGGAGCTCCGCTCCGCCAGCAGCTCCCGCGCCAAGCCCGCCGCGGCCCCGAGGAAGCCGGCGGTGGCGTTGATCACCACGTCCCGCAGGTCGTAGTAGCGCTCCGGGAGAAAGTGCTGCAGGATTTCTTCGCCCCAACCGCCGATCAGGGTCAAGCCGACGGCACCAGCAAAGGCCAGCCAGAGGCGATTGCGGCGCGGCGTGGCCGGCCGGGTGCGGCGGAAGCGCCAACCGAGGGCCTCGAAGGCGAGGGCTCCGAAGAGGCCGTACTCGAGGTAGTGGAGGGCCTCTTCCGGGAGGTGCATACGCCAGACGATGAAGCCGTAGACCAGCGCCAGCAGGGCATAGACGATGACCTCGTGGCGGCGCGGTCGTACTCCACGACGCCACAGCCACAGCACCAGGGCGAGGCCGGTGGCGGCGAACAGACCCCCGACGGTGACCCGCAGCAGCCCTTGGTCACGCAGAAAGTTGGCGACCGGCCGGACGAAGCCGGCGCTGACGTAGACCGATCCCAAGACGGCGAACGCCACCATCCAGTAGCGGCGTTCTCGGCGCTGATTGTCGTCCATGACGGCGCTCCCGCGAGGCACGAGGGCTTGATCGGCCCGCTCGGCGGGAGGACGACCGGCAGGGAGCCGGCAGACCCCCTGCTCACCTCCTGCCGGGCGGCGGCTCAGTCCATCTGCTTGCGCAGTACGGTCGGAATGTCGTAGTCGTCGACACTCGACCAGTTGGGTCCATAGCCACCGCTGTCGTCGCCGCGGTTGTGGGCGATGGCCTTGCGGTAGAAGGGCACCTCCGGAGCCTCCGCCGCGACCACCTCTTCGAGCTCCGGCTCGGCTGCCGGAGCCGGCGCCGGCTCCGGCGCGCGCGCCGTCTGCACCGGCCGCTGGGCAGCCGCCGGAGTCCGGGGCTGGGGCTGCGGGATCGGCTCCGCCTCGGTGAACACTGGTTCCTGGCGCAGGCTCGGCCGCGCCTTGGCGGCCCGCTCCTCGCCGTCATGGTCGAAGCCGGTGGCGATCACGGTCACCTTCATGGCCTCGTCGAGGGTCTCGTCGATCACCATGCCGGAGATGATGTTGGCCTCCGTGTCGACGGACTCCTGGATGATGCGCGCCGCCTCGGCGACCTCGTGCAGGGTGAGGTCGTGACCGCCGGAGATGTTGAGCAAGACGCCGCGCGCGCCCTGAATCGAGGTCTCCTCGAGGAGCGGCGACGAGATCGCCCGCTGCGCCGACTCGATGGCGCGGTTCTCGCCCTTGGCGATACCGGTGCCCATCAGCGCCATGCCCATTCCGGTCATGATGGTGCGGACGTCGGCGAAGTCGACGTTGATCTCGCCCGGCACGGTGATCAGATCACTGATGCCCTGCACCGCCTGGCGCAGCACGTCATCGGCGATGCGGAAGGCCTCCGACAGGGGCGTGCCGCGCTCGACGAAGGACAGCAGGCGCTCGTTGGGGATGGTGATCAGGGTGTCGACGGCGGAGCGCAGCTCTTCGACCGCCTGCTCGGCGTAGCGCATGCGGCGCTTGCCCTCGAAACCGAAAGGCTTGGTGACCACCGCCACCGTCAGGGCGCCGATCTCAGCCGCCAGGGAGGCGATGATCGGCGCGGCGCCACCGCCGGTGCCGCCGCCGAGACCGGCGGTGAGGAAGATCATGTCGGCCCCGTCGAGGAACTCGAGAATCTTCTCGGTGTCCTCGAGGGCCGCCTTGCGGCCGATCTCCGGGTCGGCCCCGGCGCCGAGGCCGCGGGTGAGCTGACGCCCGATCTGCAGCTTGGTGGGGGCGCGGCACTTCTGCAGCGACTGCAGGTCCGTATTGGCGGCAATGAACTCGATGCCGCGCAGCTCGGCGTCGATCATGCGGTTGACGGCGTTGCCGCCGCCACCGCCGACACCGATCACGCGGATCTTGGCCGGAAAGGTCTCGCCGGTGTCCTCGTCCAGGCTGATCGCCAGGTCGAGATCCTGCAGCGCGTCCTCGTCTTCGAAAAGGATCATGGGTTAACCCCCTCTCGGGTCGATAATTGCGAAGTCGAAAGCCATGGGCCGCGCCGAGGGCACGGCGAATGCTGGAAGAAACGAAGCTGCGGCGCGGTGCGCCGAGCGAGATCGTGGGCCGGGCTCACAGCAAGTCCTCGAACATGCCCCGCAGGCTGCCCATCATGCCCTTGACGCTGAAGGTCGGTCGGCGCTTCGGCTCGCGCCGGCGCTCGGCGTCGCGACCGTAGAGCAACAGTCCGGAGGCGGCACACCAGGCCGGTGAATTGATCACGTCGACCAGACCTCCGAGCCCCCGCGGCAGGCCGTAGCGCACGCCGGTATCGAAGATCTGGGAGGCCATCTCGGCCAACCCGTCGAGCTGGGCACCGCCGCCGGTGAGCACCACGCCGCCGCGCAGGCGCTCATCGAAGCCGTGCTTGCCGAGATCGTCCCGCACCAGGCAGAAGAGCTCCTCGGCCCGCGGCTGCAGGATGCCGCAGAGCTCGCGCTTCGGCACCACCCGTTCGGCACCGCCGGCGACGCTCGGCACCGCCACGCCCTCTTGATCGGTGACCATGGTGGCGAGGCAACAGCCGCTTTTCACCTTGATGCGCTCGGCTTCGGCGAAGGGGGTGCGCAGCACCATCGCCAGGTCATTGGTGAAGTGGCCGGCGCCGATCGGCAGGACGGCACTGTGGTAGGGCTCGGCATCGAGGAAGAGGGCGTACTCGCTGGTGCCGCTGCCGATATCGAGCAGCAACACGCCGAGCTCGCGTTCGTCCGGCGTCAGCACCGCCGACGCCGAAGCCAGCGGCTCGAAGACCATCTCGATGACCTCGATGCCGGCCCGGTTGACGCAGGTCAGCAGCGTCTTCGAGCGGGTGACGTTGCCGGTCACCAGGTGGACCGTCACCTCGAGGCGGCTGCCGAGCATGCCCAGCGGATCGCCGATGCCGCCCTGCTCGTCGACCAGGAACTCCTGCGGGATGGCGTGCAGGATCTCGCGATCGGAAGGCAGGGCCGCCGCCTGGGCGGCATCGAGCACCCGCTGGATGTCCTGGCGGGTGATCTCGCGGTCGCGCCGCGCCACCGACACCATGCCGCGAGCGTTGACGCTGCGGATGTCGGCCCCGGCAACCCCGACATAGGCGCGCGAAATCTCCACCCCGGCCATCACCTCGGCCTCTTCGCTGGCTGCTTTGAGGGCATCGACGGTCGCCTCGACATTGACGATGTTGCCCTTGCGGGTGCCGCGATTGGGCGCCTCGCCACGGCCGACCACCTCGAGGGCGCCCTGATCGTCCATCTGACCGATCAGCACACCGACCTTCGAAGAGCCGATGTCGATGCCTACGTAATAGTCCTCAGGCTTGCTCATGAGCCCACCCCGTCTCGTGTTCCAATCATGCTTCGTTCCCCGCCGGCCGGAGCACGATGCGCTCCGCGTATCGCAAATCCAGAGCCACCAGACCCGGATATCGCAGTTCGATTTCCCCAACCAAGGACGCCAGGCGTCCCGCCTTCGGCGCGATCTGCCCGGCCCGCACCAGCAGCGGGAAGGGCAGCGACTCGGTGTGCAGCCGAGCCCCACCGTCAGACAAAACCTCGACCGCCGTCACTCCCTCGGCCCAGCGCGGCTCACTGGCCTCGAGCTCGGCGAGCACCTCGAGGGCCCGGGGCACCGCGTCTCCGCCGCCGGAAACCCGCGGCAGGCGGGCGGCGGCGCGGCCGGCGAGGGCCTCGATCGGCTCGCCGGAGGCATCCGCCAGCCAGTCCTCGCCCTCCCGTTCGATCACCGCCACCGGCTGCCGTTCGACCACCGCCACGACCAGCCGGTGGGGCAGCTCCTTCGACACCTCGAGGCCGGCAATCCAGGGATGACGCGACAAAGCGGTATCGACCTCGGCCAGCGAGAGGGTCAGCAGATTGCGACCCACCAAGGGCTCGAGGGACTGCTCGATCCAGCCGTCGGTGACCTGGGCGGTGCCCTCGACCACCGTTTCGCGCAGTGCGAAGTGCGGCGAGCTCAAGGCCCAAGACCCGGTCGCCACGGGCAGCCCGACGAGCAGCACGGCGAGGGAGAAGGGCCGCCACAGGGAGAGCGCCAGGCTGCGCTTCTTGCGCTTCGGCTTGACCGCCCGGCGGCGGAAGGGCAGCACCTGACCACCGGTCGGGCGCACCGGCCCGAGGACGGTACTCGGCCGCTGCCGCGGATCGTCGCTCACGACGAGCCTCCTTCCTCTTCGACCAGGGCGATGCCGAGCTTGTAGATATCGCCGGCGCCGAGGGTGATGACCAGATCGCCCGCGGCGATGTCGTCGGCGAGCAAAGCCGGGGCGTCCTGCCAGCGCGGGCAGTGCACCACCTGGCGGTGACCGCTGGCCTTGGCGGCGTCCAGGATGAGCTGCGCCGAGACCCCCTCGAGGGGGTCTTCGCGCGAGCCGTAGATGTCCGTCACCAGAGCCCGGTCGGCTTCCAGCAAGGCGCGTCCGAAGGCTTCTCCCTGGTCGCGGGTGCGCGAGTAGAGATGGGGCTGGAAGACCGCGTGGACGCGCGCCTTGGGATAGCTCTGGCGCGCCGCTCGCAGGGTCGCCACCACCTCCGTGGGATGGTGGGCGTAGTCGTCGACGACGTCGGCGCCGCGCCAGCGGCCGAGACGCTCGAAGCGACGGTGGACCCCTCCGAAGGTCGACAGGGCCTCGCTGATGCGAACGAAATCGAGCTCCATGGCGAGGCCGACGCCGACCGCCGCCAGGGCGTTGCGCACGTTGTGCTCGCCGGGCATGGGCAGGTCGACCCGCCCCAGCAAGCCGTGCTGCGAGCTGCGCACCTTGAAGCGCATGCCATGACCGATGGCCTCGAGATCGAAGGCGGCGAGCTCGGCCTGCGGCGACAGGCCGTAGGTGACGACGCGGCGCTCGCGCAGGGCCGGCAAGAGCGACTGAATGTTGGGATCATCGAGGCACAGGATGACGCGGCCGAAGAAAGGCACGCGGTTGGCGAACTCCTCGAAGGCGTCGCGAATGGCATCGAGATCGGGGTAGGTGTCGAGGTGCTCGCGATCGATCGAGGTCACCACCGCGATCACCGGATGGAGGCGCAGGAAGCTGCGATCGAACTCGTCCGCCTCGGCCACCAGATAGTCGCTCTGGCCGAGACGTGCGCCGGTGCCGAGGGCGCGCACCCGACCGCCGACGATCACCGTCGGATCGAGGCCGGCTTCGGTGAGCACGGTGCCGACCAGCGAGGTGGTGGTGGTCTTGCCGTGGGTGCCGGCGACGGCGACGCCGTACTTGAGGCGCATCAGCTCGGCGAGCATCTCGGCCCGCCGCACCACCGTGATGCCGCGACCGCGGGCAGCGCGCACTTCCGGGTTGTCCTCGGAAACGGCCGAGGAGATGACCAGCAGATCGACACCACCGTTGAGGTTCTCGGCCGCGTGGCCCTGGCAGATCCGGGCTCCGAGGCGCTCCAGCCGGGCCGTCACCTCGGACGCCACCAGATCGCTGCCGCTGACCTCGAAGCCGTTGTCGAGGAGAACCTCGGCGATGCCGCTCATGCCGGTGCCGCCGATGCCGACGAAGTGCAGCCGGCGCAGGCCGAAGCGCTGAAAGATCATGCCGCCCTCCGATCGTTGGCGAGGGCGTCGATGTGATCGGCGATGGCACCGGCGGCCCCGCGCGGGGCGAGCTGGCGCGCCGCCCGCCCCATCACCGCCAAGCGCTCGGCATCCGCCAGCACCGGGGCCAGCACCTCCGCCAGGCGGCCACCGTCGGCGTCCTCGGAGGACACCACCAGCGCGGCACCGGCATCGGCGAGATGGCGGGCGTTGTTCATCTGATGGCCCCCCGCCAGGGACAGGGGCACCAGCACCGAGGCGCGGCCGGCGGCACAGATCTCGGCCGTCGTCATCGCCCCGGCGCGCGAGATCAGGAGATCGCTGGCGGCCATCTCGGCAGCGACATCGGCGAGAAAACCGGTGATCTGGAACTGCTTCTCCGAGCCGGTGCCGGCGTCGAGACCGGCTTCGCCGTAGGCCTCGAGGGCGGCTTCGACCTTCTCGCGACCGGCCTGGTGGAGAACCCGCAGGCCAGCAAAGCGCTCGCCGAGGGTCGCCAAGGCGCGCGGCACCTCGCGATTGAGCTGCACCGCTCCCTGACTGCCGCCGAGGACCAGCAGGCGCAGCGCCGAAGGATCGACGGCACGGTCCGGAACGTCGTGGAAGACGCTCCGCACCGGCACTCCCGTCACCCAGGCCGGACACTGCAGCCGGTCGACGGTCTGGGGGAACGCCACCACCGCACCACTCGCCCAGCGCGACAGCCAGCGGTTGGCCACGCCGGCCTCGGCATTGGGCTCCACCAGCAGGCTCGGCCGGCCGGCGAGGCGACCGCCGATCATCGCCGGCGCCGAGACGTAGCCGCCGGTGCCGACCACCACCGCCACCTGGAGGCGCCGGATTCGGCCGGCGGCCTTGAGGGCCGAGCGCCCGACGGTGAACAGTGCCTTGACCTGGCTCCACGGCCCGCGTCCGACCAGGGGCCGCGCCGGCAAGGCGTCGAAGACCCCGCCGCGCTCCTCCACCAGGCGCGCCTCGAGGCCCTGGGGCGAGCCGGTGAAGCGGGTGCGCCAGCCGCGCGCCTCGAGCTCGTCGGCGATCGCCAGGGCCGGGAAGACGTGCCCGGCGGTGCCGCCGCCGGCAAAGTAGGCCAGCTTGTCCGGCGCCGCCGTCATGAGTGCTCCGAGATGTTGAGCAGCAGACCGCAGGCGGCCAGGGTGGCCACCAACGACGATCCGCCATAGGAGATCAGCGGCAGAGGAATGCCCTTGGTGGGCAGCAGCGCGACGGCGACGCTGGCATTGATCATCGCCTGGATGACGATGGTGGCGGTCAAGCCCCAGGCGAGGTAGCGGCCGAAGGTGTCCGGCGCCCGCAGGCCGGCGCGCACGCCGCGCCAGAGGAAAACCATGAACAGCGCCACCAGCCCGAGAGCGCCGATCAGGCCGAGCTCCTCGGCGACGATGGCGTAGACGAAGTCCGAATGGGGATGGGGCAGGAAGTACTGCTTCTGCATGCTGTCGCCCAAGCCAAGCCCGAAGACTCCGCCGGAGCCCACCGCGATCAGCGACTGCAGGGCCTGGAAGCCACTCCCCAGGGGATCCTTCTCGGGGTCGAGGAAGGCGAACAGGCGCTGCCGCCGGTAGGGCACCGAGATCACCAGGAACCAGATCAGCGGCGCCAGCACCACCCCGGCGGCGAACAGGTAGCGCCAGGCGAGACCGGCGAGGAAGACCAGCACGAAGGTCACCGTCAACATCAGGACGGCGTTTCCGAGGTCCGGCTCCAGCAGCACCAGAAAGGCGCACAGCCCCGCCACCAGACCACAGGGCACCAGTAGCTGAGGCTGGTTGACGCGCTCGATCTTGCGATCGAGCTGGTAGGCCAGAAACAGCACCAGCACGATCTTCGCTCCCTCCGAGGGCTGAAGCGAGAAGGGACCGATGAAGAACCAGCGGCTGGTGCCGTTGAGCTCCGGCGAGAACAGCACCGCCACCAGCGAAGCCAGCGACAGGCAGAGCAGGCCGTAGACCACCACCATCGGCCGGAAGCGGCGATAGTCGAAGTGCATCAGGGCCACCATCAGCAGCAGACCAACGACCGCCGCCACCCCCTGCTTGAGGAGGAAGGGATTGATCCCCTGACCGTGATCGCGCGCCACCGCAGCACTGGCCGAATACACCATGATCAAGCCAAAGCCGAGGAGCGCAACGATGACGGTGAAGAGCCATTTATCAAAGGCGAGCTTTTTCGCCATGGGGCCCTCCTACCCGTCGTTCGGTGCCGGCGACCACTTCGGCGACCAGCTGCTGGAAGCGCTCGCCGCGGTGGGCGAAGCTGCGGAATTGATCGAAGCTGGCACAGGCCGGCGAAAGCAGCACCAGATCGCCGGGCTGAACCCGCGACGCGGCCGATGCGACGGCCCGCTCGAGGGTGCCGCAGGGCTCGAGGGGAGCCGCCCCGTCGAGGGCCACCGCCAGCTGCGACGCGGCCTCGCCGATCAGATAGACGCGCCGAGCCTTGCGCGCCACCATCGGCGCCAACACCGCCGGATCGTCGCCCTTCGACTGACCGCCCAAAATCAGATGAACAGCCCCGTCGGGCAGATCTTCGAGGGACTTGAGGGTCGCCGCCGCGTTGGTGCCCTTGGAGTCGTCATACCAGGCGACGCCGCGCTGGTGGGCGATGCGCTGCATGCGATGGGGCAGCCCCCGGAAGCTCGCCAGGCCACGCCGGACCGCCTCCGGCGAAGCGCCAACGGCGCGCGCCAGCAAGGCCGACGCCATGGCGTTCTCGAGGTTGTGCAGGCCGGCGAGGGGCACCTCGGAGCGTCGGAAGAGCTCGATCGGCTCCTCTCCCGGGGCCACCTCGAGGATCCGATCGTCGTCCAGACAGCAGCCGTCTTCGACCCGCCGTCGCGACGAGAACCAGCGCAGTCGTGGCCCCTCGCCGCCGGCGAGATCGGCAGCGATGCGCTGTCCGTAGGAATCTTCGGCGTTCAGCACCGCGAGATCGCCGCGGCGTTGGCGGCTGAAAATGCGGGCCTTGGCGGCGGCATAGGCGTCGAGATCGGGATAGCGGTCGAGGTGGTCCGGAGCCACGTTGAGGAGCGCCGCGGCAGCCGGCCGGAAGCGCTCGACGGTCTCGAGCTGAAAGCTCGACAGCTCGACCACGAAGGCGCGCTCGGCGGTGCCCTCGACGCGCGCCGTCAAGGGCTCGCCGATGTTGCCGCAGACCTCCGTCTCGCGGCCGGCGGCGCGCAGCATGGCGCCGGTGAGAGCGGTGGTCGTGCTCTTGCCGTTCGAGCCGGTGATCGCCACCAGCAGTCCGCTGACCAGCGGATAGGCGAGCTCGACCTCCGCCAGCACCGGCACCCCCTGCTGGCGAGCCGAGGCCAGCAAGGGACGATCGAGGGGCACGCCCGGGCTGAGGATCACGGCATCCACCGAATCGGGCAAGGTCTGCGGGTCGCAGCCCGCCAGCAGCCGGAAGTCCGGTCCCTCCTCGAGGGCCAGGGCCTCGGCGCTGCGGCGGTCGACACCGATCACCGCGACGCCGTGGGCGCGCAGCAAGCGCATGGCGGCGACGCCGGAAACACCCAGGCCGTAGACCAGCACTTGCCGCCAGTGGGCGGGAGGCCAGGACGGGGAGGAGCCGTTGGTGTTCATCGCAGTTTGAGGGTCGAGAGGCCGAACAGGGCGCAGAGGCCGGCCAAAATCCAGAAGCGAACGATGATCTTGGGCTCGGCCCAACCGGCGAGCTCGAAATGGTGATGCAGGGGCGCCATGCGCAGCACCCGTTTGCCGGTGAGCTTGAAGGACGCCACCTGCAAGATCACCGACAGGGCCTCGAGAACGAAGATGCCGCCCACCAGCACCAGCACGATCTCCTGCTTGGCGAGCACCGCCACGATGCCGATGGCGGCCCCGATGGAGAGCGAGCCGACATCCCCCATGAAGACTTCCGCCGGATGGGCGTTGAACCACAGGAACCCGACCCCCGCCCCGACCAGGGCGGCGCAGAAGATGGTGACCTCCCCGGCACCGGCGACGTACTCGACCTGCAGATAGCTCGCCACCACGCGGTTGCCGGCGACATAGGTGAAGACGGCGTAGGTCGACGCCGCGATCAGGGTCACGCCGATGGCCAGGCCGTCGAGGCCGTCGGTCAGGTTGACGGCGTTCGACGAACCCACCAGCACGAAAGCGACGAAGGGCACATAGGCCAGGCCGAGGGGCAGCACCACCTGCTTGAAGAAGGGGAAGGCGAGGGTGTCGCTGAAGTCGTAGGGATGGGGCAAGGCGCGCAACGCCACCGCCGCCAGGCCCGCCGCCAGCACCTGCAGGATGAACTTGCTGCGTGCCGTCAGGCCGAGGTTGCGACGGTTGCGCACCTTCATGTAATCGTCGGCGAAGCCCACCGCGGCGAAGGCCACCGTCACCCCGACGGCGATCCAGACGTAGTAGTTGGTGAGGTTGGCCCACAGCAGCGTCGACACCACCACCGAAAAGATGATCAGGAGGCCGCCCATGGTGGGCGTGCCGGCCTTGATGTGGTGCTGCTCCGGTCCGACGTCGCGAATGTTCTGGCCGACGCTCAATCGCCGCAGGGTGCGGATGAAGCGCGGCCCGAGGAGCAGCGAGATCAACAGCGCCGTCACGATCGCCCCGGCGCCCCGGAAGGTGATGTAGCGGAAGACATTGAAGATCGCGAACTGCTCGCTCAGCGGATAGAGGAGGTGGTAGAGCATCAGGCCTCCCCTCCGGCCAGGCGCAAGCGCTCGACCACCGCCTCGAGGGCGACGCCGCGAGATCCCTTGATCAGCACCGTGTCGCCGGCCCCGAGCTCGGCGGCGGCGAAGGACGCGGCGGCGGCGGCATCGGCGAACCAATGAGTGACCGCTCCGGCCTCCTTGGCGCCGGCCACCAGGTCGCGCGCCAGCTCCCCCACCCCGATCACCGGCGAGAAGCCCGCCTCGGCGGCGTGGCGGCCGGTCTCGCGATGGAACCGGGGCGTTTCCGGCCCGAGCTCGCGCATCTCGCCGAGCACCGCCCAACGGCGCCCGGAGCCCAACGCGGCCACGGCACTCAAGGCGGCAGCCGCCGCCTCCGGATTGGAGTTGTAGGAGTCGTCGATCAGCCGACCACCGCCGGGCAGATCGTGGACTTCGCCGCGGCCGGCGGCGGGCTCGGCTTCACCGAGGGCGACCGCGATCTCCTCCATCGGCACCCCGAGGGCAGAGGCACAGGCGGCCGCGGCGACCGCGTTGTCGACGTTGTGGCGACCGATCAGCGGTAGCTCGACAGCGATCTCGCGCTCGCCCAGGCGCAGCCGAAAGCGGCATCCCGGCCGATCACCGGTCAGCGGTGCCAGATCCTCGGCCCAGGCGCTGAGGGTCTCCGGCGCCCCCGGGCTACCGAACCACACCACCCGACTCGGCACCTCGCCGCTGTCGGCGAAACGACGCACCACCCGCCGCACCTGGGGATCGCTGGCATTGGCCACCACGATGCCGCCTCGGGTGAGGCCTTCGAGGATCTCCGCCTTGGCTTCGGCGATCGCCTCGAGGGTGCCGAAAAACTCCAGATGGGCCGGTCGGACATTGGTCAACAGCACCACCTCGGGCTTCCCCAGGCGGCTGATCTGGCCGAGCTCGCCGGGGGTCGACATGCCCATCTCCGCCACCATCCACTCGCTGTCTTCGGGAATGTTGAGCAGCGCCAGCGGGAAGCCGTAGAGGTTGTTGAGGTTGCCGGGGCTCTTGGCGACCCGGAACCGCTTCGCCAACACTCGCGCCAGCAGCTCCTTGGTCGAGGTCTTGCCGGCCGAGCCGGTGATCGCCACCAGCCGTTCGGGCACCTGCCGGCGCACCGCCCGAGTGAGATCGTGGAGCGCCTGGTAGGTGTCCTCCACCTGGATCAGCACCGCATCGGACGGCGCATCGACGGGGCGATGCACCACCGCCGCGGCGGCTCCGGAGCGCAGCGCCGAGGTCACGAAACGATGGCCGTCCGTCTGCTCGCCGGCGAGGGCGAAGAACAGCTCGCCGCCGCGGATGCGCCGGGAGTCGATCGCCACCCCTTCGTAGACCGCCCCGGCCATGCTGACGCCGGTCGCCCCCATCGCTGCTGCCGCCTCAGCCACGGACCGCCTCACCGCACCTCCCTTCGAGAGCCCGTCGGGCCTCTTCGTGGTCACTGAAGCGAATCTCGCGGTCGCCGATCGTCTGCACCTGCTCGTGGCCCTTGCCGGCGATCAACACCGCCTGATCGTCGCGCGCCACGGCGATCGCCCGGCGAATCGCCTCGCGCCGGTCGGGCACCACTCGGTAGGACCGATTGCCACTCTCGGCCAGTCCCTTCTCGACCTCCGCCAGGATGTCGTGGGGATCCTCGCCGCGTGGGTTGTCGGAGGTCACGATCGGGAGCTCGGCGAGCTCGCCGGCGATGCGTCCCATGGTGTGGCGCTTGCCGCGGTCACGATCGCCGCCGCAGCCGAAGACCACGATCAACGAGCGGCCGGTGATCTCCGCCAGCGAGCTGAGGGCGGCGCGCAAAGCCTCTTCGGTGTGGGCGTAGTCGACGAACACCGGCAGATCGTCCGGCGCCGAAACGCGCTCCATGCGGCCGGTGATCGGCGCCACCTCGGCGAGGCCGTCGGCGATCACCTCGTGGGCCACGCCGAGGGCTTCGGCACCGGCGGCGGCGGCCACCAGGTTGGCGAGGTTGAAGCGCCCGAGGAGGGGCGAGCGAAAGGCCAGATCGCCGCGCGGCGTCCGCAGGGTGGCGCGGGTGCCGGTGAGGTCGAGATGGGCATCGACCACGGCGACATCCGCCGCCGCCCCCTGGGCCGAGTAGGTGCGCAGGCCGGGACGCTCCTCGACCATCCGCCGGCCGAAGGAATCGTCGACATTGACCACCCCGACACCGCCATCGCGCAAGCGATCGAAGATCGCGGCCTTGGCCTGGAAGTAGCTCTCGAGATCGCCGTGGAGGTCGAGATGGTCGCGGGTCAGGTTGGTGAACACGGCGAGGTCGAGGGCGAGCTCTCCCAGGCGCCCCAGGGCGAGGGCGTGGGACGACATCTCCATCGCCACCGCGGCGGCGCCAGAATCGGCCATGCGGCGCAGCAGGCGGAAGAGGTCGGACCCTTCCGGCGTGGTGCGGGCAGCGCTCTCGACCCATTCGCCGAAGCCGTAGCCGAGGGTGCCGAAGATGCCGCACGGCCAGCCGGCTCGGGTCAGGATCGACTGCAGCAGGGCGACCACCGTCGACTTGCCGTTGGTGCCGGTGACGCCGGCGACCCGCAGCTCACGCCCAGGCCAATTCCACAGGCGGTCCGCCAGCGGCGCCAGCAGGCGATGGGGATCATCCGCCGTCAGCCAGGGCACGGCCTCGGTGCCGGCGGGCCGGGCGCTGGCGGTGGCGGCGAGCACGGCGCGAGCGCCGGCAGCGATCGCCTGGGGCGCGAACTCGGCACCGTCGAAGCGCTCCCCCTGCCAGGCGACGAAGAGGTCCCCCGGCGCCACCCGCCGGGAGTCGTGACTGACCCCCGTCACCTCGGTGTCGGCGGCCTGGTCGCGGCCGACGACGGGCTGGTCGGCGAACAGCTCGCGAAGCTTCACGACGGCTGTCCTCCCGCGCCTTCGGCCACCCCCTGCGCCGCCACCTCCGGAGTCTCGCCGGGCCAGCGCTGCGGCCGCGGGCGCTCCGGCGGCACCCCGAGGTAGAGCAAGATCGGCTCGATCATGGCCGAGAACACCGGCGCCGCCACGTCACCGCCGTGGTACCAAGGCGGCTGCGGCTCGTCGACCACCACCACCGCCACCACCGCCGGCCGGCGCGCCGGAGCGAATCCGGCGAAGCTCGCCACGTAGCGCCCCGGCAGATACTGGCCGTTGGGCGACACCTTCTGGGCGGTGCCGGTCTTGCCGGCCACCGTGTAGCCAGGGATGGCCGCGGCCTTGCCGGTGCCGCCCTCGAGAACGACGCCTTCGAGCAAGCGCTCGACCTCGCGGGCAATGCCCGAAGACACCGGCCGACCGATGATCTCGGTCTCGGCGCGATGCGACACCCCCGCCGGCGAGCGGCCCTCGGCCACGATGTACGGACGGTAGAGAACGCCGCCGTTGGCGATCGCGGCGAAGGCCGAGGCGAGCTGCAGCGGCGTGATCGAGATCTCGTGGCCGAAGGAGACATAGGCCTCGCTGAGATTCCACCAACGCTCCAGGGGATGGACGATGCCGGAGCTCTCGCCGGGCAGATCGATCCCCGTCTTGCGACCGAAGCCAAAGGCTCGCACCGCCTCGTGGAGGCCTTCCTCCCCGACCCGCAAGCCGGTCTTGATCGCCCCCACGTTGCTCGACTTCGCGATCACCTCACGGAAGGTGAGCTCACCGAAGGGCTTGTGGTCCTTGATGCGCGTGCGGCCGAAGTTGATGCCACCCATCTCGCAATCGAGGACGTCACCGGGGTCGATCAGGTTGGCCGACAGGGCGGCGGCGGCGGTAACCATCTTGAAGGTCGATCCCGGCTCGTAGGCGGTCTCTATGGCGTTGTTGCGGCGCTCCTCGGCAGTGGCCTCGCCGAAGTGGTTGGGGTCGAAGGCGGGCAGCGAAACCAGCGCCAGCACGGCACCGGTCGAGGGATCGAGCACCACCGCCTGGCCGGCGCGAGCCTTGAAGCGCGCGATGGCCTTGCCGAGCTCGCGCTCGACGTGATGCTGGATCGAAGCGTCGAGGGTGAGCACGAGATCGTTGCCCGGCCGAGCCGCCGAGCCGTCGAGATTCGGCGACACCGCCGCCTGCCGCCGGGCATCGCGCAGCACCGTGCGATGGCCGACCTCACCGGTCACCGAGCTCTCGTACTCGAGCTCGAGGCCGGCGAGCCCCTGATTGTCGGTGCCGACATACCCCAGAACCGACGCCGCCAGACGCCGGTTGGGGTAATAGCGCTTGCTCTCTTCCTGGAAGCCGACGCCGGGCAGGTCGAGCTGGCGAAGCTCCGCCACCCGCGGCGGGTCGAGCTTGCGTGCCAAATAGACGAACTCCCGGTCTTCGGCGAGCTTGGCCGCCACCTTGGCGGGGTCGAGCTCGAGCACCGCGGCGATCGAGCGCGCCACCTGCGGGCGATCCTGATCCGAGATCTTGGCCGGATCGGCCCACGCCGAGTGCACCGGAACGGAGACCGCCAAGGAGCGCCCCCGGGCGTCGAGAATGGCGCCGCGGGCCGGCGCCGTCTCGACCACCCGCTGCTGCTGCCGACGCGCCTTCTCGCCATATTGGTCGTGCTGCACCACCTGCAGCGCCACCAGCCGAGCGGTCAAGGCGACGCACCACAGCACCACCCCCACCACCAGAAAGCGCAGGCGACCCTTCACCGCAGCTCTCCCCAGAACAACACCTGGTCGACGGAGGAAGGCACCATGCCGAGCTCCTCGCTGGCCCGCGCCTCGACCCGATGGGGACTCGACAGATAGGTCGCTTCGAGCTCGAGCTGCTTCTGGCGACGGGACTTCTCGTGCAGCGCCTTTTCGAGGCGATCCACCCGATAGCCGGTTTCGAGCACCTGGAGATGCAGCCAGGTGAAGGCCAGCAGGCCGAGGCCGAGGGGCACCACCAACGCCAACACCACCGCCAGCTCGCGCAGCCGGCGGCGATCGCGCTCACGCACGAGATAGTCGTTCTCGACCGGACGCCGGTAGGCGTAGGCGTTGGCGTTGGCCAGGGTCAGATCCTCCGTGCCGCTCGCAGCCGCGCCGAGCGCGAGCGGGGATTGAGCGAAACCTCTTCGCCGCTCGGACGAATCGGCTTCTTGGTCAAGGTCTCGATCAAGCGGGTCTCGGCGAGGGGGCGCCCGGTGACCTGATCGACCTCGCCGCGGCTGTGGTCGCGCAGCCCGTTCTTGACGATGCGATCTTCGAGGCTGTGGTACGAGATCACCACCAGGCGCCCGTCCTGATCGAGCAACCGCACCGCCTCGTCGATGAAGTCGCGCAGTCCTTCGAGCTCGCGGTTGACCTCGATCCGCAAGGCCTGGAAAACCTGCGTCGCGGCATCGATGCGGCCTTCCCGGCGCTTGGCCTCGCGAATCACCTCGGCAAGCTCGGTGGTGGTGCGAAAAGGCTTGCCACGGCGCGCCTCGACGATCGCCCGCGCCACCCGCTTGGCCTGCCGCTCTTCGCCGTACTCCTTGAAGATTCGAACCATGTCCGCCTCCGAAGCCCGGTTGACGATGTCCGCAGCGGTCATTTCGCTACCTCCCATGCGCATATCGAGCGGACCTTCCCGCCGAAAGCTGAAACCGCGCTCGCCGCGATCGAGCTGCAGCGACGAAACGCCAAGATCGGCGAGCACTCCGGCGGGTCGCTCGGCAGCGCCCACCAGCTCGCCGAAATCATGAAAGTTCCCCGCGACGAACCGCACCCGTTCGCCGTAAGGAGCCAGTCGCCGGGCTGCCAGATCGAGCGCCTCCTCGTCCCGGTCGATACCGAGGAGGCGAGCTTCCGGAAAGCGCGCCAAAAGGGCCTCGGCATGCCCACCGAGGCCCAAAGTGCAGTCGACGAAAAGGCCTCCTCGCTCCGCGGCCAGGAACGACAAGCTTTCCTCCAGCAACACCGGCACATGCTGATCATCCAAGGCCTCGAATCCTCTTCCGGGGGCCTTCCCCCAGGCGGCCGAGAAAAGCGTCTGCCGCCGTCGGCTGATCCGAGGGCGCGGATCGCTCCGCCCACCCCGAGCGACGACCCGCTAAATCCCCAGCTCGCTCAATTCACCAAAGTCCTCCTCGGTCATCGGCTCCTCCAGCAGACGGCGCTCGAAGCGCTCGCGATTCCAAACCACCAAATGATCGATCTGCGCACTAACCACCACTTCGCCGCTCATCTCGGCGCTATCGCGCAGGATGGGCGGCAGCACGATGCGACCCTGGGCATCGAGTCGGCCCTGTTGGCCGAAGTAATTGACCCGCTCCAAGTACCTCGCCTTGGCGCGGTGCGTCGAGGGCAGTGCCTGCAGCTTGTTTTCGATTTCTTCCCACACCGCCAGGGGATAGAGGAAAGCGCAATCCCCCTGAATCGACGTCACGAAGAGATCGGCGCCGAAACGCTCTTCGATCACCCGCCGAAAGGCCGTCGGCAGCTTGAGCCGGCCCTTGACGTCGATCTTCGCTGGAGCACTACCTCGGAACATAGAAATCGCCCACCGTATAAAGGTGATTACGCCGCACCGTAGCAGGTAACTCCACTTTTGTCCACAATAGTCCACTCTCGGCCCCATGGCGCCTCATCGCGCCCCTCGCGGGTCCACTTTCTGCCCGAATTCAGCCCGATTCACCGGCAAAAGTCCCACTCGACGCGTAAATGAGGCGTAAAAAAAACCCAGGAGCTGCTCACCTCGACATGCCCCTCCCGCCTCGTCCTCCGGAGACCGAGAATCCCACCCAGCCGCAGGCTAAGATCGACCGATCATGTTGCGCTCGTTGCTCACCCTCGGCCTCCTCTTCGGCACCGTCGCAACCGCCTTCGCGGCGCAATGCCCGAGCGGCAGCAGCCAGCCCCGCGCTCTTCTCGCCGGCGATAGCTGGGCCAACTTCATGTGGACGGACGGCTCCTACAACCAGCTCTTCGACCACTTCGGCCACGCCGACCAGGCGATGCTCAGCCGCGCGGCGGACAATCAGGATCCGGGGTACGACGGCCCGGAGTACGCCATCTCCGGCAGCGAGGCCCGCGACTGGGCCAATCGCCAGGACTTTCCCTGGATCTCGAATGTGGTCGACGAGCTGGTCGCCAACCCGACCATCGACCTGGTGGTGTTGAGCATCGGTGGCAACGACGTCCTGGCCGGCCGCACCGAAGGAGGCTGGTACAAGGACATGGACCTCGACGCCCCCGGTTCGGAAGCGGCCCTGTTCCAGCGCCTGGAGGACGACACCCGCGCCATCGCCGATGCGGTACAGGCGGTGCGGCCGGATATCGAGGTGCTGCTCAGCAGCTACGACTACCCCAACCTCAACGTCAGCTTTCTATGGTGCTGGGCCTTCGCCTGTCCGCTGCGCGATCGTCTCAGTCGCGATCCAGTGGGCGATGAGATCAGCGACGCCGAGATCAACGCCATGATGGTCGATGTCGAAGGCCGGCGCATCGGCTGGTCGAATGCCGACCCGCGAATGAGCTTCGACAACGCCCTCGGCCTGATGCACGCGCTCTACGGCGACGGCGTCGCCGCCCCCGGCGTTCTCCCCCGTCCCGGACTCACGCCGCCGGACTACTCCCCCTTCCCGGGCGGCAACCCGGCCCTGCCGACGCTGCGCCAGAACTTCCGCCCTTTCCTCGGGGCCGACGCCGACCCGATCCACCTTTCGGTGGCGGGCTATCGCGACAAGATTCGCCACCAGATGGAAGGCTTCTTCCTGCCGCGCTTCCGGGGCCAACCGGATCTCACGGTCTCCTCCGAAGGCCAGAGCCGCGATGGCTGGAGCAACGGCGCCACCGCCGGCACGGACGCTGTGCGCGTCGGTGACGACGCCACCGGCCCGGTGGCCGGCATCGCCTCCTTCGACCTCTCGGACCGGCCGGCCGGCGCCCGCATCACCGCCGCCAGCCTCTACCTGCAGCGCCGCGGCCAGCGCGGCGACAACCCGTTCGCCAGCGGCGACCTCGGCACTCCCATTCTCGACCTCGTCGCCGGCACCTTCGGGGCGCCCGAGGTTGAAGCCGGAGATGCCACCGCTGCCGCCGACGCCAGCGACGTCGGCTGCTTCCACGGCCGCGTCGAGGAAGACGGAGCAGCCCTCCGCATCGACCTGACCGGCCCAGCCCTCGACTTCCTCGAGTCGGCCCAGAGGGTGCAGATCCGCATCACCTTCCCAACCATCGATGGCGGCGAGGACGGCGTCGACTTCGCCACCGGCGACGACCTCCTCGGCCCGCCGACGGAGTGGCGCACCCTGGTGGTGCCGCAAACCCTCGCCGATGGCCGCGTCGAGATGGTGGAAACGGTCCTGGAGCTGCCGCGCGAGCGCGGCCTGGGAGACGTGCTGGGCTCTCCGGCGCCGATTCTCGACCTCTACTTCGAGGCCGGCAGCGGTCCGCTGTTCGCCGATGGCTTCGAAAGCGGCGACCTCGGCGCCTGGAGCGCCAGCCTGCCCTGATGCTGCGCCCACCCGAGGAGTAGCCCGATCATGAGCCAACGCCGATTCATCGCCGACGGCCCCGGCCTGCCCGCCTGGAGCAACCCGATCAGCCACGCCGTGGTGGTCAACGGCCTGTGCTTCATCAGTGGCCAGCTCTCCGTCGATGCGGCCGGTCAATACGTTCCGGGCACGATCCGCGAAGAGGCCGAGCGCGCCTTCGGCAACCTCTTCGCCGCCGCCCGCGCCGCCGGATTTTCGAAGGAAGAGATCGTCTTCGTCGACCTGGCCTTCGCCGACCTCTCCGAGCTCGAGCCCGTCAACCAGCTCTATTGCGAGCTCTTCCCGGCCGGCCGGCGCCCCGCCCGCACCATCTACGAGGCCGCCCGCCTACCCTTCGACGGCAAGATCAAGGTCACCGCCACAGCCGCCCGCTAGCAGACTGCTGAAAAAGCCGCGTGGCGGCTTCTTCAGCAGTCTGCTGTTTATTTCAGGGGCGCCCGGCCAGGGGGGCTAAAAGGCGCCCCCCTCAGGCCTACGCGGCCCGGCTTCGCGCATGTCGCGCGCCTTCACCCCCGTCCAGGATTGGACCGAGGACGGGGCCGCCTGCCGGCAGTAGGCACCGTCTGCTACTCCAGCAGACGGTCTCCGAGCCCAAAGGGCGAGGCGGCGGCGAAGGCGCCGAGGTCGGGGGCGCCCGGCCAGGGGTGAGAGCCAACGACATGTGCGTTGGCTCGAGGGGGGCGCCTTTTAGCCCCCCTGAGACAGCCTGCTAGCAGGTCGCAATCAAATGGCAGCCTGGCTCGTTCTGCCTACGAGGGAATGATCCCTCGACTTTTCCGGCATCGCCAGGAGGCCGTTATGGCTCGATCGATCCTTCTTTCTCTCGTGTTGCTCGTGGTCGCACTTCCTTTGGCGGCGGCCGATGGTCCGGCGGAGCCGGAGATCGTCGCCGTCAAGTTCCACGCCGACTGGTGCGGTAGCTGCAAGAAGATGGGCAGCCTGTTCGAGGACCTGACCAACAAGTACGACGGCAAGTCGGTGCTCTTCGTCACCCTCGACCTGACCAACGGCACCACTCGCGCCCAGGCCGAGTACCTGGCGGCGGCCCTCGGCTTCGGAGAGGCCTTCGCGGCTCATCCCGGCACCGGCTTCGTGCTCCTGCTCGACGGCGAGACCCGCAAGCCGCTGGTCAAGCTGACCGCCGATCAGAACATCAAGCAGATGGGCGCCGAGCTGCTGCGCCAGCTCGAGAGCAGCTAGACTTCCCAATCGATGAGCGACCAGGAGCTGCTCCAGCGGGGATACCGCTACGCCCTCTCCCTGTGCGGAGAGGCGGCCGAGGCCGAGGACCTCGTGCAGCAGGCCTGGCTGCGCATCTACCAACGCTACGGCAAGGGTCGCCGGCTGGCGGCCCTGTTCCCGACCCTGCGGCGCCTGTTCATCGATCGCTACCGGCGCGATCGGGTGGTCGAGTTCGTTCCCCTCGAAGAGGTGGCGGAGGAGCCCGAGACCCTCGCGGTGCCGGTGCTGGCGCGGGTCGATCTCGAGCGTCACCTCGCCGCCCTGCGCATGGCCGAGCGGGAAGCGCTCTTCCTGCAGGTGGTGGAAGGCTGGACAGCGGCCGAGATCGCAGCCTTGACGGAGCAGAGCCGAGGCACTGTCCTGAGCTTGTTGTTTCGCGCCCGCCGCAAGCTGGCCGCGGCCCTCGAGGCGCCGGCCCGGGGAGAGGCGCGATGAGGCGCACGATGGGCGAGCAGCGGCCGATCGACGATCAGGTGCGAGACTTCTATCTCGCCGAGGGTCTCGACGACGAACGGCTCGCGTCCCTGCTGGCGGGGGCCCGTCGTCGGCGTCGTCGGCGGGTGCTGCGATTGGCCGCGGCGGCGGTGGTCACCGCCGTCGTCACCAGCCTGCTGTGGTGGCTGCCGGGCTCCGACCGCGCCGACGCGGTGGCCGCCGAGGTGCTGCTCAATCATCAGAAGAACCTCGACTCGGACTTCGAGGCGGCCTCCTGGACCGCCCTCGATCGCGGCCTCGACCGTCTGCCTTTCACCTTGGTGCGGCCGCGGGCGCCACAGAATCGCCTCGCCGGCTTCGAGCTCCTCGGGGGGCGTTACTGCTCGATCCAGGCGCAGCTCGCGGCCCAGGTCAAGCTCGCCGGCGATGGTGGTCGGCGCGCCACCCTCTATGTCACCGAACGCTCCGGCGCTCTCGACGGGCTGGATGGCAAACGGCGGCCCCAGGAAGGTGCCGTGATCGACTTCTGGGTTCAGGGCGACCTGTTCTACGCCCTGGCCATCGATCAGCCCGCCGCCACGAGCGATCCCGGAAGTACCTGACGGCCCTGCCCGCTCGGCGGCTCGACGGGGGCTCGAGGGCGGCCTGACGGCGGCAGTCGCCGACGCGGCAATTTTCTGCCCGCGACGACGGTTGTGGACGAGGTGCGTCGAAGAGCGATAATGCCCTTCGACCGACCGTCCGAACTCATCCGACCCGCGGAGCAGACTCCATGGCCCGATTCTTCTCGATCGCGTTTCTCGTCTTTCTGGCGCTCAATCTGGCGTGCGCCGCGCCACCGCCGGCGGAGCCGCCTTCGGACCTGCTCTTCCCGGTGCGGGTGAATGGATCCGTCGGCCTGATCGATGCCCTCGGCCGGATGGTGGTCGAGCCTCGCTTCGAGGTCGCGGGCACCATGCACGAGGGCTTGATCGCGGCCGCCGAGGGTGGCGTTTGGGGCTTTCTCGACCGCTCCGGCAACTGGGCTATCGCCCCGACCCTGGGGGACGTCGATCGCTTCCAGGAGGGGCGCGCGGCTTTCGTCTCCGGCGGCTCGCAGCGCATCGAGCATCGCGACGGGCAGGTCATGGACCTCACCGGCGTCTCCACCCGGGCGCGGCGCGGTGGTTACATCGATACCGGCGGTGAGGTGGCGATCGATCCCGCCTTCGAGGGCGTGACAGCCTTCTCCGAGGGGCTGGCGGCGGTCAAGGCCGGCGGACGGTGGGGCTTCGTCGATCCGGACGGCCAGTTCGTCATCGAGCCGACCTATGCCGAGGCGGGGCCGTTCCACGATCGTCGGGCGGCGGTCAAGCGGCAGGACGGCGTTGCCGGCTTCGTCGATCCCGAGGGGCGATTCATGGGCGACTTCACGCAGGTCTACCGCTTCGGAGAAGGGCTGGCGGCGGCGCGCGTCGAGGACGGCACCTGGGGCTTCGTCGATGCCGAGGGGGAGTGGGTTCTGGAGCCCGGTTACTACTGGGCCGGGCACTTCTCGGAGGGCCTCGGGGCG
The DNA here is from genome assembly GCA_039028635.1 of Acidobacteriota bacterium. Lineage (NCBI taxonomy): Bacteria > Pseudomonadati > Acidobacteriota > Acidobacteriota bacterium. The sequence continues at coordinate 36,348 of JBCCHV010000004.1, read as the reverse complement.
GTCCGCATCGGCGCCAATTGGGGCTATGTCGACCGCCAGGGCACGGTGATCATCGAGCCCCAGTTCGAGCACGTCACCGCCTTCTCCGAAGGTCTGGCGGCGGTCAAGGTGCGAGGCAAGGAATGGGGCTATGTCAATATGTCTGGCGAGATGGTGGTCGAGCCCGTCTACCAGCGCGCCGAGCCCTTCGTCGGCGGCTTGGGGGCGGTCAAGGAAGGGGCCAGTCTATGGGGCTACGTCGGACTCGATGGCTCGGTGGTTTGGGAGCCGTCGAGCTGAGGTCGCATGCGATGGCGGGATTGGCCCGGCGCTGCGCTCGCCGATGGCTCGGCCTGCTGGTGACCGCGGCGCTGGCGACCGCGGCGCTGGCCCCGGCGGCCTTGGCCGTTCCGCACCTCGACATTCGGACGCCGGAGCGTTTCGAGCGTCAGGCCGAACGCATCCGGAACTTTGATCCGCAGCGTTTGCGCGTCGCCATGCGCCTGGCCGGCCTCGAAGAGCCGGGCGCGCCGATTCCGGTGATCCTGGCGCCGGAGGACAGCCCCCAGGCTCGGATGGTGCGTTCCTGGGTGGCGGGCTATGCCCTCGGCGACCAGGGGCCGATCGTGCTCTTTCCGACCCGCAGCCCGACCTACCCGGAAAGCTCCCTCGAGGAGTTGCTACACCACGAGGTGGCGCATATCCTCATCGCTCGCTCGGCGGCCGGCCACGAAGTGCCCCGGTGGTTCAATGAAGGGGTGGCGATGGTCGCCGGCGGGGCCTGGAATCTGGGGGATTCTTCGCGCTTTTCCCTCGATGTCATGCGGCGCGGCGAGACGCCGCTGCACGTTGTCGATCGGCTGTTCCAAGGTGGTGGTGGGGCGGCATCGCGCGCCTATGCCATTTCCGGGGCCTTCGTCCAGGGATTGCGTGATCGCCATGGCCCCTGGGTGAGTGGCGACATCCTGCAGCGGGTCGGTCAGGGAGTCGAGTTCGAAGCCGCCTTTCGCGAGGTCATCGGGCGCGATCTGGCGACCGAAGAGGAAGCCTTCTGGCGGCGGCAGACCTTGTGGCGCCGCTGGCTGCCGTTCTTGAGTAGCGGGACGGCCCTGTGGCTGGGGGTGACCCTGCTGGCCCTGTGGGCCTTCAAGCGGCGACGCGATCGCGATGCCGCCCTCGCCGCCGAGTGGGAGCGGCACGAGCGTGGAATCTGGCGGGAGGATCCTCCCGAGTGGATCAACTGAGAATCGAGAAGACCATGGAACGAAGCACGAAGAAGCGACCGCTACGGCGGTTTCTCTGGCTCGGTGGGCTGGTGGCTCTGGTGTTCTGTGGCCTGGCCGGACTGCGTTCCGGCGCCGCCCCGAAGATCGAGATCGCCCCAGAGCTGCCCGGTATCGGCCCGCGAACGCCGGTGATCGTCACCCTCGAGGAGCCCAAGCGCGGCCTGGTGAAGGCCGCCGTCGACCTGATCCAAGGGGAACGCACTCATCGCCTTTTGGAGCAGGCTTGGAAGCCGCAGGCGGCCTGGAAACCGTGGGGCGCGAAGACGGTGCGCGACGAGCTGCGCTTCGAGGTCGGGGGCGAAACCCTGGCCGACCTCGAGTCCGGCGAGGCCACTCTGCGGGTGATCGCCGAGCGCGCCCCGAGCTGGTTCCGGCGGCCGGTGCCGCAGATCGCCGAGAAGGTACTGCCGGTGCACCTGGCGCCGCCCGCCATCGGCTTGGTTTCGGACCAGCACAACGTCATGCAGGGGGGCAGCGGGGTGGTGGTCTATCGCCTCGGCGCGAGCGCCAGCGAGAGCGGCGTGATGGCCGGCGAGCGCTGGTTTCCGGGCTTCGCTCTGCCCAATGGCGACCACTTCGCGCTCTTCGCCCTGCCCTATGACCTCGACGACTCGGCGCGAGTTCGCCTGGTGGCCGGCGACGCCCTGGGCAATCGCGCCGAGCGCCGCTTCCTCGACAGCTTCACGCCGCGACCCTTCGCCGAAGGCACGATTCGCCTCGACGACGACTTCATGGCGCGGGTGGTGCCGGAGATCCTCGCCAACACCCCCGAGCTGCGGGCCGGGGACACGGTTCTCGACAGCTACCTGGCGATCAACGGCGAGCTGCGCAAGGCCAATCGGGCCTACCTGGCGGAGCTCGCCGACTCCAGCGCCGAGGAGTTCCTCTGGCGGCAACCCTTCCTGCCGATGCGCAACGCCAAGGTGATGTCACCCTTCGCGGTGCGGCGCACCTACTCTTACGACGGCAAGGCGGTGGACGAGCAGTTCCACCTCGGCTTCGACCTCGCCTCGGTGCGCCGGGCGCCGATCGAAGCGGCCAACGACGGCGTCGTGTTGGCGTCTCGCTACCTCGGCATCTACGGCAACGTGGTGGTGCTCGATCACGGCTACGGTCTGATGACCCTATATGCCCACCTGTCGTCCCTGGAAGTCGCCGAGGGCGATCGGGTACGACGCGGTCAGGTGGTCGGGCGCAGCGGCGAGACCGGCCTCGCCGGCGGCGATCATCTGCACTTCGGCATCCTGATTCGAGGCCTGCCGGTCAACCCGGTCGAGTGGTGGGACGGCCGCTGGATCCGCGATCGGGTGGCGTCCAAGCTGGGTTCGGCCCTGACCTTCGATGGCCCCTGATTCGGCGGGCTCCACGATGCGCATCGTCTCCCTGGCCTGCTCGAACACCGAGATCGTTTGCGCCCTGGGCTGCGCTCACCTGCTGGTGGGGGTCGACGATCACTCGGACTACCCGCCGGAGGTGGTCGCGGAGCTGCCCAAAGTCGGTCCCGACCTCGGCATCGACATCGATCGCGTGGCGGCCCTCGAGCCGGACCTGGTGCTGGCGACCCTCACCGTCGACGGCCACGAAAAGGTGGTCGCAGGGCTCGAGCAGGCGGGCTTGCCCTACATCGCTCCGGAGCCGGTGTCTCTCGACGACGTCTACCGCGACATCGCGGATATCGCCGATCGCCTCGGAGTGCGCCCGCGAGGGGACGACCTGGTCGCCCGCATGCGGGCGACGCTGGCGGCGGTGCCGCCGGTCGAGCGGCCGCCGCGCATTCTCCTCCAGTGGTGGCCCAAGCCGGTGATCTCGCCGGGGCGGCTGAGCTGGATGACGGACGTGATCGCCGCCGCCGGTGGAGTCAATCCGCTGGCGGAAGAAGAGGTCAAGAGCCGCCCCCTGAGCCTCGATGAGGTGGCGGCCCTCGAGCCGGACGCGATGGTCCTCTCCTGGTGTGGCGTCGCGCCCGACAAGGTGCGGCCGGAGGTCGTGCGGCGCGAGGCTGCCTGGCAGGACTTGCCGTTTCTGCGCCGGGACCACATCTATTGCATCCCGGAGGCGGTCACCGGTCGCCCCTCTCCTCGTCTGATCGAGGGTTTTCGTGCCTTGCGTCAAGTGGTGGCGGCGGTCTCTTCGGGTTCGAATTCCTAACCCGCCCTTCTCACGAGCTTTCCGCTGCGCGTCCGTATGTCCCGGAATCTGCTGCGTTATCCGTCGCCTGCTCTCCTCGCAGTACGGCGAGTACGGCGTCGTCGTGGCAGCGACGGATGCCTTGCATCTTCAAGAACCCAAGGCCTCTCGCGAGGAAACTTCGTGAGAAGGCCGGGCTAAACGAGCAGACTCTCGAGGTGGCGATCGAGCCACCTGCGGGCGGCCTCGGCAGCCGGGAAGGCCTGCTCGTGGGCGCGAAACTCCGCCGTGTGGATGCGGCGCCGACCGCTGGCCGTCTCCTGGGGCGGGAATGCGGCATGCAACATTTCGTGGTGAATCACCGTCTCCAGCACGTAGCCCGGCACATGGGGAGCATCGAGCGCCGGGTGGATACGAATCACGCGGTCGATGGCCTGATAAGAGCCCAGGCGAATGCTGCGCCGCCGGCGCCGCCGAGGCGGCCGCCGGCCCCAGGTGATGGCGGCCGTGATGGTGCCTGCGAAGTGATCGCCGTTGAGGCGGTCGAAGACCTCCTGCAGGTCGAAGTGGTGGCCGGTGGTTCGCAGCCGCGGACGGCGGCGCGGTGGTGGTGCGACGTGGGTTTCGAAGTGGCTCCTCACGGTCGCCCGGTCGGCTGATCGTGGCGCTTCCGGGCGGCACAGGCGGGCCACCGCGGCGAGCACCTCGCAAGGGGCGTCGAGAAAGCACTCGTGGAGGCGAACGACCAGGCCGGGGACCGTGCGGCGCGGTCGCGCCGAAAGGATTCGCGACCGGTTTCGCGTCATCGTGAGCGACACCGGCTGGTCGTCGAGCCGTGCCGAGAGGTGCTCGGCGAGCTGTCGCGGAGAGCGCCCGGTGGACTGCGGAGTCGAAATTCGCTCTGCGGGGTTGCCGGAAGAGTTCACAGGATCGATACTATGTCTCTTTACTCGCAATCGGGGCTGGGCGTCGGGTCACGCATCAAGGTCTTCGAAAAGAGAGACATAGAACATTATTTAAGGCTACAATTGCTGACGATGGGGAGAACACGACATGAACACGAGAACGGCAATCCGTTGGCTTCCCCTGGTGGTCGCCGCTGAGATGGTGGCGTTCACGGGTTTGGCGTCGACCCCGTCGACGGAAGTGGAGCCGGTGAAGTCCTCCCTCCATGGGGTGGTCGTGGAAGATCCCTATCGCTGGCTCGAAGGCAGTGCAGCGCCGGAGCTGGGCGCCGATGACCCGGCCCTCGATCGCCGCGTGTCCGACTGGACCGACGACCAGAACTCCCACACCCGCCGCGTGCTCGACGCCCTGCCCGGGCGTCAAAAGCTCGAAGAGCGTCTGCGCGATCTCATGGAGGTGGGCTCGGTGAGCTCGCCGACCATGCGCCAGAATCGCTATTTCTACTGGCAGCGGGACGGCAACCAGCCGCAATGGGTGGTCTACATGCGGGAAGGCCACGACGGCGAACCGCGGGTTCTGATCGATCCCAGTCAGCTCGACGATGAGGGGCTGACCAGTATCGGCTGGACCTCGCCGAACCACGACGGCACCCTGCTGGCCTTCGGCCTCTTTCGCGCCGGCGACGAGAACACCACCCTGCACGTTCTCGATGTCGATCGCGGTCGTTGGCTGGCCGACGAGATCCCCGGCAAGGTGCAGCAGGCGAGCTGGCTGCCCGACTCCTCGGGATTCTTCTACCGTCGCCTCGGCGACATCGAGAACCCGTACTCGGGGCAGATCAAGTTTCATCTCTTGGGCGACCACCATCGCCAGGATCCGGTGCTCTTCGAGCAGTACAAGGAGGGGCCCCTCGCCACCACCTGGGGGCCCTATGCCTCGGCGAGCCGCGATGGTCGCTGGCTGACGCTGATCTACTGGACCGGCACCGACTCCAACGACCTCTGGGCGGTGGATCTCGATCGCTGGCGGCGCACCGGCGAGTTCGAGCGCATCGAGATCGTCACCGGTGCCGACGCCCGCTGCTTCGGCGATGCGGTCGGTGACACCCTCTACCTGCACACCACCCTCGATGCCCCCAACGGTCGAGTGGTGGCCGTCGATCTCACCGACCCGCGACCCTCCGAGTGGCGCGAGATCGTTCCCGAGAACCCGACGGCGGTGCTCGAAGCGGTCTCCCTCGGCCGGGGCGTGGTGGCGGCGAGCTATCTCGAGAACGCGGTCAGCCGGATCGAGCTCTTCGACCTCGACGGGGAATCCCTCGGCGCCCTCGATCTGCCGGGTATCGGCTCCGCCGACGTGGTCACCGAGCTCGATCGCACCGAGGCCTTTCTCTCCTTCACCAGCTACAACGAGCCGGCGAGCATCTACCGCATCGACCTGAAGAGCCGCGAGCGCGCTTTGTGGGCGCGTCCCGAGGTGCCCGTCGATCCCGACCAGGTCGAGGTCAGGCAGGTGCGCTTCCGCTCGAAGGACGGCACCCTGGTACCGATGTTCGTGGTGCACAAGAAGGGCTTGAAGCTCGACGGCAACAACCCCACCCTGCTCTATGGCTATGGCGGCTTCAACATCTCGATGACGCCGTCCTTCACGGCCACCTTGTTCCCCTGGTTCGAAGCCGGCGGGGTCTACGCGGTGGCCAATCTGCGGGGTGGCGGCGAGCTGGGCGACGACTGGCATCGGGCAGGGATGCTGGAGCAGAAGCAGAACGTCTTCGACGACTTCATCTCGGCGGCCGAGTACCTGATCGGCGAGGGCTACACGCGGCCGGAGCGGCTCGGCATCACCGGCGGCTCGAACGGCGGCCTGCTCACCGGCGCCGCCCTGACCCAGCGGCCGGAGCTGTTCGCGGCGGTGATCTCGAATGTCCCGCTACTCGACATGCTGCGCTATCACCACTTCCTGATGGCCAAGTTCTGGGTTCCCGAGTACGGCTCCGCCGATGTCGCCGATCAGTTCGAGGTGCTGCGCAAGTACTCGCCCTACCACAACGTTCAGAAGGGCACTCGCTATCCCGCCGTGTTGCTCACCGCCGGCGAGAACGATGCCCGGGTGCACCCCCTCCATGCCCGCAAGATGGCCGCCCTGCTGCAGGCCTCGACCACCAGCGACCGGGACCAGGATCCGGTGCTGCTGTGGGTCGAGCGCAGTGCCGGCCACGGCGCCGGCAAGCCCTTGGCGGACCGCATCCGCGAGACCGCCGATCAGCGCATCTTCATGATGTGGCAGCTCGGCATGCTGCAGCCCGCCAAGGCGGCCCCGGCCAGTCGCTGAGCGAGCCCCAGAAAGACGAGCGGGCGAACATCCCGGAGGCCGATTCGGCAGAGAGGCCGGAAGTCGGTATGAAAGGGGTGTTTCATTCCCGCGAGGCAATTGAAATTTTTGGGTGAACGTCTTTAATTGAAGGTTGAATTCGCGCTGCTCGAACTCCTGAGGAGGTCTACTCGCCCCGCTCGACCAGGCGATAGAAGGCCGGCAGCACGATCAGGGTCAGGGCGGTGGAGACCAGCAGGCCGCCGATGACGGTGAGGGCCATGGGGGAGCGCAGCTCGCTGCCTTCGCCGACGCCGAGGGCCATCGGAGCGAGGCCGAGGACGGTGGTGGCGGTGGTCATCAGGATCGGCCGCAGGCGGGCCTTGCCGGCGGCGATCAGCGCCGAGTCGACGTCGTCGCCGTCGCGGCGCAGGCGGTTGGCCGTATCGACCAGCAGGATGGCGTTGTTGACCACGATGCCAGCGAGCAGGACGACGCCGATCAGCACCACGATGCTGATACTGACGCCGGCGATCCACAGGGTCGCCAGGACGCCGACCAGGGAAAACGGCACGCTGCACAGAATCACCAGGGGATGGATGAAGGACTCGAACTGGGAGGCCATCACCAGGTAGACCAGGAAGACCGCCAGCAGAAGAGCTGTCGCCATGCTGCCGTAGGAGGTCGCCATCTCTCGCCGCTGACCACCCAGCTCCCAATCGAAGCCGGCCGGCAGGGCCAGTCCTGCGAGCAGCTCGCTGAGCTGCTTCGAGACCGACGCCAGATCGCGGCCGGCGAGGTTGGCGGTGATCACGGCGACGCGCTCGCCCTCGGCGCGCCGGATCTCGGCGGGACCTTCGATCTCCTCGACGGTGGCCACGGCGGATAGCGGGATGGCGGTCTTGCCCTGACGATCGACGGCGAGCTGGAGCAGGTCGCCGCTGCTGTCGCGGTAGCGCTCGTCGGCGCGCACCCGGATGTCGATGGTGCGGTCGCGACGCTGGATGTCGGTGGCGACGGTGCCGTTGACCTTGGTGCGGATCGCCGCCGAGGCCTGCGCCAGGGTGATGTCGAGGGTGGCCAGGCGCTCGCGATCGAAGCGGATGCGCAGCTCAGGATTGCCTCCTTCGGTGGAGCTCTTGACGTCGCGCAGGCCCGGAATCTCCTGCATGCCGCGAAGGACATTGCCGGCGAGGCGCTCGAGCAGCTCGAGGTTGTAGCCGCGGAGCTCGAGCTCGAGGGGCGTTTGGAAGCTGAAGTAGCTGGGCCGGCCGAAGCGATAGGCCAGGCCCGGCTGGCGATCGAGGATCGGCCGGAGGTCGGCCATCAGGGCCTCTTCCCGTTGGCGCGCCACCGGTGGCGTCAGGCGAAGGGTGAGCTGGCCGAGATTCTCGCGCAGCTCGCCCGCCACGCCGCCCTGCTCGTTGGAGGTCCCGGCGAGGGCGTAGACGGAAGCCACCGCGGGATGATCGTCGGCGGTGGCTTCGATCTCTCGCAGCGTGTTGGCGGTGGTTTCGAGGGGAGTGCCGGGGGGCAGCTCGAGGTCGAGGTAGAGCTCGCCCTGGACCAGCTCCGGAATCAGCTCTTGGCCGAGGCGCGGGAACAACGTCAAGCTAGCCGCCAGCCCCAGCAGGGCGGCGAGGAGCACCCGGCCAGGACGCTTCAACACCGGCGGTAGCAGTTGGCCGTAAAGCCCGTTGAGAGCGTCGAAGGCACGCCGAAAGAGCCTTGCCAGCGGGTGGATGAGGGCGTGGATCAGCTGGCCGATGGCTCCGAACAGGGTGCGCAGCGCCCGCACCAGCCGGACGGCCAGGCGAAACAGCACGCCACCCTCCAAGTCGGCCTGAGCTGGTTTCGGCCGAGAACCCCGCGAGACCGCCATCGGCAACACCGTCAAAGCGACGGCCAAGGAGACCACCAGGGAGAAGGTGACGGTGAGCGCCTGATCCCGGAAGAGCTGGCCGCCGACCCCTTCGACGAACACGATGGGGAGGAAGACGCACAGGGTGGTGAGGGTGCTGGCGACCACCGCGCGGCCGACCTCGCTGGTGCCCCGACGGGCCGCTTCGATGAGCTCGAGGCCCTGATCGCGGCGGCGCTGAATGGCTTCGAGGACGACGATGGCGTTGTCGACCAGGAGGCCGATGCCGAGGGTGAGCCCTCCCAGGGACATGATGTTGAGGGAGACGCCGAAGGAGAACATCAGGAAGAAGGTGGCGACGACGGAGATCGGGATCGCCAGCGCCACCATCAGGGTGCTGCGCCAGTTGCCGAGGAAGAGATAGAGCACCAGGACCGCCAGCAGGCCACCGAAGAGCGCCGCTTCGAGCACTTGTCGCACCGCGCTGCGGATGAAGCCGGCCTGATCCGAGATGATGGTCAAGGAAAGGTCCGGGGCGAGCTCTTCGAGGCGGCCGCCGAGGCCGGCGAGGCTCTCCTGGACCGTGTCCGAGACCGTCACCGTGTTGGTGCCACCTTCCTTGAAGATGGCGATCTCGACACTCTCGCGTCCGTCGATGCGGGTGATCACCTCGCGCTCGCGGTGGCCTTGGCGGACCTGGGCGACGTCCTCGAGGAGGATGTTGGTGCCGTCTTCCCGCGCCACGATCAGGCGCCGGAGATCTTCCGGCCGCAGCAGCTCGTTGACGGTGCGCACCAGGAACTCGGCGTTGCCTTCGCGTAGGCGGCCGCCGGTGAGATTGATGTTCTCTTGCCCCAAGCGCTCGGCGATGCGCTCGGCCTCGAGGCCGAGGTTGGCCAGCCGTCGTTCGTCGACCTCGACCTGGATCTCCTCCTCGAGGCCGCCGCTGACCACCACCGCGGCCACCCCTTCGAGCCGTTCGAGGTGTCGCTGGACCTCTTCCTCGGCGATGCGGCGCAGGCGGAAGAGGTCGTCCTCGCCGGCGAGGGCGAGGCGCAGGATGGGATCGAGGGAGGGGTCGTAGCGCAGCAGGATGGGGCGCTCGGCGTCGTCCGGCAGGTCGAGGACGTCGAGGCGTTCGCGCACTTCCAGGCCGGCGATGTCCATGTCCGTGCCCCAGGCGAACTCGAGGGTCACCTCGCTGCGGTCGGCGCGCGAGCTCGAGGTCACCCGGTTGACGCCGTTGACCACGCCGACGACGTTCTCGACCGGTCGCGTCACCAAGCTCTCGACCTCGAGGGGGGCCGCCCCTTCGAAATCGGTGCGCACGGTGAGGGATGGGTAGGTGAGATCCGGCAGCAGGTCCGTGGGCAGGCGCGAGAAAGCGACGCTGCCGAAGACGATGCCGGCGAGGGCGCAAATCGCCACCGTCACCGGTCGGCGAATCGAGAAGTCGACGATCTTCACGCTGGAATCGGCACTCGCTAGCGGGGTGGTTGCGGCGCCGGTCGGCGGTTGCCGCCTTGGCGCAGGCGTTCCAGGCGCTGCTCGATCTGTTCCGGCGTCAGGCCGCGCTCTGCCATGCGGCGGCGCATGCGCTCGAGCTCGGCGGCGTCCGGACCTCCACCCTCTCCGGCGTTCCGAAAGCGCTCGATGCGCTGCTCGATCTCCTCTTCCGAAAGGCCTCGCTGGCGCATGCGCTCGCGGGCCTGTTCGATGCGTTCCGCGATCGGCGGTCCATCTCCGGTGGGAAGTCGCCTCGGCGCTTCGTCGGCGGCCGCAGGTCCGCTGCTGGCGGGCGCTTCCGGCCGGCGGCCGGCGCCTTCCCGGAAGCGCTCGATGCGCTGCTCGATCTCCTCCTCAGAGAGGCCTCGCTGGCGCATCCGCTGGCGGGCTTCTTCGATCCTGGCGTCGCGGTCTTCCCCGGCGCGCGGTCCGGATCGCGGCGGGCCGCGGCGCTCGCCTCGCGCTGTCGTCGGATCGTTCGCTGCTGCGCTGTCGGTGGCTGGACGCTGGCCAGTGTCGGAGCCTTGGGCCTGTTGCGCTTGCGGATCCGCATCGCCGCCGCCGGACAGGATCTCGACCGGCGTGCCGTCGGCGAGGCCGTCCTGGCCGACCACCACCACCTGGTCCCCGTCAGTGAGACCGTTGAGGACCTCGACCGAGTCCCTCTCGCGAAAGCCGAGGTCGATCTCCTGCCGAACCGCCAGCCCCCCCTCGACGACGTAGACCGAGTCCCCGAGGCGGTCGAGGGCGAGGGCGGCGAAGGGAATCACCAGGGCGTCGGCGCGGCGGTCCGTCTCGAGAAAGACCGAGGCGAACATGCCGGGGCGCAGCAGACCGCGGCCGGTGACCTCGAGGGTGACCTCGACGGTGCCGGTGGCGGCGGCGATCACTGGGCTGATGCGTAGCACCCGGGCCGCGAAGCTCTCGCCGGGCCAGGCCTCGACCTCGAGGCGCGCCGGCTGGCCCTCGCGGAGCCGCGACAGCTCTCGCTCTGGAACCTGGATCGGGCACAGCAGAGGGTCGAAATCGGAGAGGCGAAACAGCGGCGTGTTGACGCCGACATTCTCGGCCTGCTTGACGTAGCGCCGGACGATCAGGCCATCGAAGGGCGCCCGCACCTCGGTGTAGGCGAGCTGGATCTCTCGCCCCTCGAGCTGAGCACGGGCCGACTCGGCCCGGCCACGCGCCTGCTCGAGCTGCTCGAGGCTGACCAGGCCGCCGTCATAGAGGCGCTGCAGCCGTTGATAGGTGAGCTCGGCCTCGTTCTTCTCGACCAGGGCGATCTCGCGTTCGGCACGCACCTCGTCGGGATCGATGCGGGCGAGGAGATCGCCCCGGCGCACCCGACGACCCTCCTCGGTGGCCACCTCCACCAGCGGTCCGCCGATGCGGGCCACCAGATCGACCTCGTTTTCGGCTTCGAGGGTGCCGTGGGTTTCGAGATAGGCGGACACCGCCCGCCGCACCACCGGTGCGACCTCGACCGGCACGGCGGCGTTGGCGACCGCGCTGCCACCACCCCAGGCGCCGCGGCCACCGGGAGGTCCGCCGCCGCGCTGCGCACCCTCTTCGGCACCTCGACCGCCACCACAGGCCAGAACGAAAATCAGGGACAGCAAGAGATTCGCCTTCGAAAAGGCTTGAAACATCGAGTTGTTCCTTTCACCGCGGAGCCGGAGGCTGGCCGCAGGCAGGCCGGTCATCGGACGCCGGCCGCCATGGGTGCGGTCAGTTTGGTGGCGAGCCATCGCAGAGTCGGATCTCACGCCGCGTCGGCGACGCGGCGGGCGAAGGCCGTCAGGTCGTCGATCAGCGAGTAGACCGTCGGGATGATCAACAGGGTGAGAAAGGTCGAGGTGGTCAGGCCGCCGAAGATCACCAGCCCGATCGGTGCCCAGGTGGCGGCGCGTCCTTCGAGGGGGCCGAACCAGGCCGGGAAGAGCAGCGGGGCGACCATCGGCAGCAGGCCGACGAGGGTGGTGATGGCGGTGATCAGGATCGGCCGCAGGCGATGGCGTCCGCCCTGCAGGATGGCCTCCTGGCGACTCAGCCCGGCGCGGCGCAGGCCGTTGATGTGGTCGATCAGCACGATGGCGTTGTTGACCACCACGCCGAGCAGGATGATCAGCCCGAGGGAGGTCATGGTGTCCCAAGGCTGGTCCGCATAGCGCAGGGCGAGGGCGACGCCGAGCAGGGCGAAGGGTACCGACACCAGGATGACCAGCGGCTGGACGAAGCTTTCGAAGAGGGCGGCCATCAGCAGATAGACCATCACCAGGGCCAGGAAGATGGCGAAGTCGCTGCTCTCGCGGTCCTGAGCTTCGAGGCGATTCCAGCGCCCGAAGCTCCACGAGACGCCGGGGGGCAAGGGCGTCGCCGCCATCAGGGCTGCGACCTCGCGGGTGGCGGTGAAGGAGTCGCGAGAGCTCAGCGTGTTGGCGGTCACGGTGACCTGGGAACGCCGATCTTCGCGCTGAATGCTGCGCGGCCCCGGCAGAGTTTCGAAGTCGGCGTAGGTGGCCAGCGGCAGCCCCGCGAGGGGAAAGCTCTTGAGCTGGTCGAGGGTCTCCCGCCGATCCTCGCGATAGCGCAAGACCAGATCGATCTCGCGGTCGTCGCTCTTGATCCGGCTCACCGGCCGGTCCGACAGGGCGCTCGCCACCGTCGAGGCGACGGCGAGGGTCGACAACCCGGACGCCGTGGTGCGGGGGCGCGACACGGCGAGGTGAATCTCCTCGTCGCCGCTGTCGAGAGAGGTGTCGACGTCGCGGATGCGGGGCACCTGGGCCAGGCGGTTGGCGAGGTTTTCGCTGATTCGGGCGAGCTGCACCGGGTCGTCACCGGAGAGCTCGACCTCGACGCCGGCGACGCTGCCGCGGCCTCGACCCTGGCTGATGCGCAGGCCGACACCGGGGTAGCGCGGCAGCTGGGCGCGCAGGCGGTTGCGCACCTCGGCCGTGCTCTGGCCGCCGGCGGCCTCGTCGACGAGGTAGATCTCGAAGCGCCGATCTCGGCCCCAGCCGCCGCGGGAGCGACCGGTGCCGCGGTCGAAGCTGTGTGAGATGTCGGCGATCTCGAGCTCCTCGCGATGACTCTCGAAGAGGTCGTAGAGCTCGCCGTAGAGGGCTCGGGTCTGGGCTTCCGAGAATTGCCGCGGAGTGTCGACCAGGACGGTGATCTGGCGTTCCTCGCTGCGCGCCGAGAAGGAGCGATCGATGCTGCTCAGAAGGTGGATCGAGCCGGCCAGCAGAATCACCGCGACGGCCAGAAAGGCGGCGCGGTGGCGCAGGGTGAAGGCGAGCAGGCGCAAGTAGAGGCCGCTCAGGCCGATTTCCCGCGACGGTCGTGCCGATTGCCCGGCGAACAGGCGGGCTGCGACCGCCGGCACCACCGTCAAGGCGACCACCAGGGAGGAGGCGATGACGATGGCGAGGGTGGTGGCGATGTGCTGAAAGTACAGCGCCAGGCGTCCGCTGCCGGTGAGGAAGGCGAGGGGAAGAAAGACGCAGAGGGTGGTCGCGGTCGAGGCCAGAATCGGCAGGGCGACCTCGCTGGTGCCTTCGAGGGCGGCGCTTTCGGCGTCTCGGCCGAGATCGTTGCGATGACGAAAGATCGACTCGATCACCACCACCGAGTTGTCCACCAGCATGCCGAGGGCGAGCATCAGGCCGGCCAGGCTGACGACGTTGAGGGTGATCTCCGACAGGCCGCTCTGGCGCAGCAGGAAGATGAGCACGAAGCTGGCGACGACGCTCACCGGAATCGCCACCGCCACCAGCAGGGTGGGGCGCGGGCGGCGCAGGAAGAGGAGGATCGCCAGGATCGCCAGGACGCCGCCGAAGAGGCCGCTGTTGCGGAGCTGCCCGAGGCCCTGGCGCACGTCCCTCGAGGAATCGCGGTAGATGCGTGCCGAGTAGCCCTCGGCGGCGGGCAACGCGAGGACCGCATCGAGCTCCCGGCGCACGGCGTCGGCGACCTCCAGGAGGTTGGCGGTGGAGGCCTTGTAGACCTGCACCTTGAGGGCCTCGACGCCGTTGAGATAGGTGAAGGACTCTTGCTTCGGGAGCTTGTACTCGATGCTGGCGACATCGGCCAGCCGCAGGCCGTCGGCGCCGACCGGTAGGCGCCGGATCTGGTCGACGGTGGCGACCTCGCCGAGGGCCCGCACCAGCAGCTTGCGGCCGCCCTGGCGGACCTCGCCGACGGAGAGATTGCGGTTGTCGCGCTGAAGAGCTTCCCGCAGGTCTCGAACATCGAGGCCATGGGCGGCGAGGCGGGCGGGATCGAGGTCGATCTCGACCCGCGGCGTGCGCAGCCCGTCGAGGCGCACTTGGGCGACCCCGTCGAGACGCTCGAGACGCCGCTGCAGGACGTTTTCAGCGAAGTCGAAGAGCTCCTCGAGGGGACCCGAGGAGCTGAGCTGCAGGCGCAAGACGGGAAGATCCGAGGACTGGAACCGTCGAATGGTGATGCGGTCGATGTCCGTCGGCAGGTACTGCCGAGCGCGGTCGATGCGGTCGCGCACCTCGACGGTGGCGAGGTCCATGTCGGTGCCATCGAGGAAGGACAGGCGCACCTGGGCCGAGTCGGCAGCGGCGGTGGCGGTGAGGCGCTCGAGACCGTTGAGGGTGCCGAAGGAGTCTTCCAGTGGGCGCACGATGGTGCGCTCGATCTCCGCCGGCGAGGCCGAGCGGTAGGGCACCTGCACGGAGATGTTCGACGATGAAAAGCTGGGCAGAAACTCGAGCGGTAGGCGGGTCAGGGCGACGACGCCCAGCACCAGGATGCCGGCCACCGCCATCGCCAGGGTGACCGGACGGTCGATGGCGGCTCGGACGAGGCTGGCGAGGGGGGCGTCGGGCGGGTTCTTCATGGTGGCGGAGGTTCGCAGCGCACCTCAGTATGGCACCGAAGATCGTCTCCAGTGGGCATACCTCCACCCATGAAACCCGCCAACCGGCGAATTCTTGCGCTCGGCGTGCGGGAAATCTCGCAGCTACGAGAATCTCCCGGACGCCGAGGTGATCAGGTCGCCCGACGGCGCAGGGTCAGCAGGCCGGCGAAGGCCAGCAGGGCACCCAGGCCGAGCATGCCGAGGGGCGAGATCACCGGGATCTCGAACTCCACCGGGGCGGCCTCGTAGGCGCCGAGATCGACCGCCGCCCCCTGGATGCGGGGGTTGCCGTCGCGGTCGGTCAGCGGCAGCGGAATCGCCGCGCCGCGATCGATGGCCGGTGACCCCGCCCTCAGGTGCAGGTCGCCGCCGGCCTGGTCGACGTAGCGCGGGTCGGCGAACAGGGCATCGAGGCCGGGGGCCAGTGGCGCCTGGACGTCTCCCATGGCGTTGTTGAAGTAGCCGTTGTTGTCGATGCTGTCGTTGAGGGTGACACCGGGCGAAGGGAAGATCGAGATGCCCCAGCCCTCGTGGTTGGTGAGCAGGTTGTTGGTGATCGAAAGGGTGATCTCGGAGCCGTCCTGCCCGCTGATCGAGATGGCGGAGCCGTTGGAGCCATCGATGGTGTTATTGGCCAGATTGGCGTTGACGGTCGGTGCCGGAGGGCCTCCGGGGGAGGACCCCTGGGGATTGAAGGAGAAGCCCCTCATGCCTGCGATGACGTTGTTGATGGCGACCAACTGGACCTGGCCGCCGGCGAAGGGGCTGGCGCTCAGGGCCCGTCCGCCGGGCTGACCGACGCGCCGGAAGGTGTTGGCTCGCATTTGAATCGTGATGTTGCCGGGGCCGGGGCTGCCGGGACTGGTCCGGATGCCGTCGGCGCTGCCCTCGGCCTCGTCGATGAGGGTGAAGACGTTGCGCTCGAGGGTGGCGGAGACGTCGTTCAGGAAGATCCCGACCTGTGACGAGAAGGGGCCGGCCGGGGAGGAGATGTCGACGGTGGAGTCGAACAGCTCGAAGACGATCCCCGCGCCGCGCGAGCCACGGATGTCCCAGGCCTCGCCGCTGCTTTCGGAAATGTCGAAGCTGCAGCGTTCGACGGTCAGGCTGCCTTCTTCCAGCATGGTGATGGCGGAGGTGCCTTGGCCGGGGGTGCCGCCCAAGGTGATGGCGCTATCGACTATCGTCGCATTGAGGGCGCCGGTGGCGGCGAAGGCCGAACGCAGATTGACCGCCCCGGCGCCGGAGCTCTCCGGATCCTCGACGGTCAGCCGGTCGAGAAACACCGTGATCGGCTGGTCTCCGTCCTTGATCACATTGACGACGTCGACCGAGCTGTTGGCGCCAGGGAAGGGCAGCAGGCGCAGGCCGGTGAGCTCAAAGCTCTCGCCGCCGGTGCCGGCGAGCTCGACGTCGACGGTGTTGTCGCCGACTCCTCGGATCGTCGGCTGACGCCCGGCGGCGGCGCGAATGGCGACCGAGTCGACGATCGTGAGGTCTTCGTTGAAGGTGTCGTCGCTGTCGATCCAGACGAGGGCTCCGGCGGTGCCCTGGACATCGTCGATGGCGGCTTGAATGGTGGCGTGGTCCGTTGGCACGGTCACCGTGTCGGCCAAGGCTCCGGCAGCGACCAGGCTGGCCGCGAGAAAGACTCCGTGAATTCTGCGCATAGCTCCCCCGTGAGAACAGGTTGATCGTTCTTGCTCTCTGTCGAGAATCGGCGTTCCGTCGTTACATACGGATTTCTGTATCGGGAGCCGCCACCGGTTGACTGGCGGACCGGGCTAGCAGGCTGCTGAAAAAGTCCGATTCGCGACTTTTCCAGCGCTGCTAGCTGTTTATTTCAGGGGGCTGAGCGCCCCCTCGCCCGAAAAAGTGCGATTTTTCGGGCTCACCCCGTCTCACGGCTTCGCCGCCGGGCCCTCTCGGGCCCGGTCGCAGGTTGCCGACGAGTTTTTCAGCAACCTGCTAGGCGTCGCGTAAGCGCCGCGTCGCCGCGGCGAGCTCCTCGAGCAGCGGCTTGAGCTCGGGTGCGCTGCCGGCGAGGGCTTCGAGGTGCTGGCGGAAGGTCGCCTCGTCACCGCGCGCCACCGGCCCGGTGATGGCTCGCTCGAAGTCGGGTGCGGCCGTTTCGGCCTGATCGAGGGCTCCCCGTGCCAGGGCCAAGTAGCCTTCGGCGACCTCCGCCGGCAGGCCGAGGCGCCGACCGAGGTCGGCGGCGGCGGCCAGCAGGGTGACCACGCCGCCGGCGGCGAGGGTCGCCGCCGCGTGGTAGGCCAGCCGTTTGTCTTCTGAGATGACCGCCGCTCTGCCGCCCCAGAGGTGGGCCAACTCGAGACCGAGGGCGACGGCCGGCGGGTCGCCGTCGAGGGCGAAAAAAACGCCGGCGGCATCGGCGACATCCGGCCGCGGCGTCGGAAAGGCTTTCAGTGGATGGAGGCTGCCGAGGGCGATCTCGGGAGTCCCATGGCGCAGGGCAGCGAGGGCGCTGGCCCCACGGCTGCCGGCGGTGTGCAGGGCGACATCGGCCTGTGGCCGCTGGGCCAATCCGGCGACCACTTGGTCGAGGGCGGGGTCGGCCACCGCCAGCAGCAGGAGGTCGCTACCCGCACTCGAGAAATCCTCCAGCGGGGTGGCCCTCGCACCGTAGCGGCGGGCGAGCTGCTCGCCGCCATCGCCGGAGCGCCGCGTCGCCACCTGTGCGACCTGTGCGCCGTGGGCATGAAGCCAGGCCACCAGGCTGGTTCCGACCTTGCCCGCGCCCACCAGGGCGATGTTGCTCCAAAGCCTTTGCTTGCCGTTCACTGCGTTACAATAGTTCGGTGAGCCGTGAATCCCCAAAGGTCGATCTCGACACCCGCCATCGCGAGATTCTGAAGGCGATTATCGCCACCTACGTTCTCGATGCGGAACCGGTGAGCTCGCGGGCCGTCGCCAAGCAGGGCGGACTCGGCCTGTCGGCGGCGACGATTCGCAACGTGATGGCCGATCTCGAAGACTGGGGATTCCTGATTCAGCCGCACACTTCGGCCGGCCGGGTACCCACCGGCGAGGCCTACCACCTGTTCATCGACTCGATGATGTCCGGACGTGGAGTGCCGGCGCGCCACCGGCGCTTTGTTCACGAACACCTCAAGGCTTCGTCGGAAGATCCGGAAGAGCTGATGGCGGCCACTTCCCACGTGCTCTCGGAGCTCACCCAGCAGGTCGGCATCGTGGTCGGCCCGGCCCTCGGCGAGGCCGTGCTCGAGGCGATCAACTTCGTGCCGATGAGTGGCCGCAAGGTGCTCTGCGTGGTGGTTTCGGCGGCGGGATTCGTCGACAACAAGGTGATCGAGACCAGTGAGCCGATCGCCGGTGAAAAACTGGTCGAGATCTCTAACTACCTGAACGCCAACTTCTCCGGCGTGTCGATGCAGGAGATCCGCAGCCGGATTCTCGCCTTGATGAATGAAGAGCGCGCCCAGATGGACCGTATGCTGTCGACCGCCATCGAGCTCGCCCGCGAAGGTTTGCGGGTGCGATCGGTGCCGGAAGTGCGGGTCGACGGTGCTTCGACGGTGCTCGGTCAGCCGGAGCTGGCGGACCTCGAGCGGGTGCGCACCCTGATGGAGACCTTCGCCGATCGCGTGCGGCTGGTCGATATGCTCAATCGCTGCATGAGCGGCACCGGCTTGCGGGTGTTGATCGGTGCCGACAGTGACCTGACCTCGCCGCTGGATTTCTCTCTGGTGGCGACGACCTACCGGGTCGGCGACCGCCCTCTCGGAACGCTCGGCGTCTTCGGACCGTCGCGGATGGCCTACCAGCGCATCATTCCGCTGGTCGACTACGTCGGCGAGAGCCTGAGCCGAGCCCTCGACGAGGGAGTGGAATCGAAGGTTCGCGATTCGAGTTGATTTCGTTTCGCTCCGTCGTTGGGCGGAGCTTCTATTGCGCCGAGTGAGATTATTTACCGATGAGTTGAGACCGAATCATCATGAATAAGTCGAAGATGCGGTCGGATGGGCTGGAGGAGTCCTCCGCGGAGTTGAACTTGGAAGAGACCGGAGGCGACGATCTGGAAGCGGTCGTGAGGGATGCCGTCGCGGCCGTCGAAGAGGTCGAGGAACGGGGCGGGAGCCGGCGTGCCGGCGAAGGCTTCGAGGAAGAGGTGCTGCGTCTGCGCCAGGAGGTTCGGGAAGTGCGGGAGCGCTCCGTCCGCACCCTCGCCGACTTCGAGAACTACCGCAAGCGCTCCGAGCGCGAGCTGCGGGAATCGAAGCGCTACGCCCTGGTGGAGTCGACCCGCGAGATGTTGGCGGTGGTCGACAACTTCGAGCGGGCGCTGACTGCCGGCGGATCGGCGGACGATCTGCGCCAAGGGGTCGAGCTGATCTTGCGTCAGCTTCTGGACGTCCTCAAGCGCCAGGGCGTCGAAGAGGTCGCCGCCGAGGGAGAGCCCTTCGACCCCTCGATTCACGAGGCGGTATCGAAGCGCGAGGACCCGGCGGTGCTGGACCCGGTGGTGGTCCAGGAGATGCAGAAGGGCTACCGGCTGCACGATCGCCTTCTGCGCCCGGCCATCGTCGAGGTGGCCGTGCCGGTGGAGAGCAAGGACTAGACACGGCGCGCCGAATTTTGGCGCGCCGGAGGCTTTAGAGCGATGAGCAAGATACTGGGCATTGACCTCGGGACGACCAATAGCTGCGTCGCCGTGGTCGATGCATTGGCGCCGCGGGTGCTTTCGAATCGCGAGGGCAGCCGCACCACGCCCTCGATCGTGGCCTTCACCGAAGACGGTGATCGGCTGGTGGGGCAGATCGCCAAACGGCAGGCGATCACCAACCCGCGCAACACCGTCTTCGCCGTCAAGCGACTGGTGGGGAGGAAGTTCGAGGACGACGAAGTTCAGCGCGCCATCGACCTGCTGCCCTACCCGCTGGTGCGCGCCGGCAACGGCGACCTCAAGGTGTTGATCCGCGATCGCCAGTACAGCTCCCAGGAGATCTCCGCCTTCATCCTGCGCGAGATCAAGGAGTTCTCCGAAGAGGCCCTCGGCGAAGAGGTCGAAGAGGCGGTGTTGACGGTGCCGGCCTACTTCGACGACTCGCAGCGTCAGGCGACCAAGGACGCCGGCCGCATCGCCGGTCTCGAGATCCTGCGCATCATCAACGAGCCGACGGCGGCGGCCCTCGCCTATGGTCTCGACCGCCAGGCGGAGAAGAAGACCGTCGCGGTCTACGACCTCGGCGGCGGCACCTTCGATATTTCGATTCTCGAGCTCTCGGAGGGCATCTTCGAGGTCAAGTCGACCAGTGGCGACACCTATCTCGGTGGCGAGGACTTCGATCGCGCCATCATGGAGTGGCTGATCGCCGAGTTCAAGAAGGAGACGGGCGTCGATCTGCGCGAGGATCGGATGGCCCTGCAGCGCCTCAAGGAAGCCGCCGAGCGCGCCAAGTGCGAGCTCTCCTCGGAGGCCGAATCGGCGATCAACCTGCCCTTCATCTCGGCCGACGACAGCGGCCCCCGGCACCTCGCCCGCACCCTGACCCGGTCCCATTTCGAGGATCTGGTGCGCGATCTGGTGCGGCGCACCGAGGATCCCTGCCTCGACGCTCTGGCCCAGGCCGGGCTGCGGCCGGATCAGATCGACGAGGTTCTGCTGGTCGGTGGTCAGACCCGCATGCCGCTGGTCTGGGACACGGTACGGCGCATCTTCCAGCGCGAGCCCAACCGCGAGATCAATCCCGACGAGGTGGTGGCGATGGGAGCCGCCATCCAGGGCGGCATCCTGCGCGGTGACGTCAAGGACGTCGTTCTCCTCGACATCACGCCGCTGTCCTTGGGAATCGAAACCCATGGCGGCCTGTTTACCAAGCTGATCGACCGCAACTCGGCGATTCCGACCAAGAGCACGCAGATCTTCACCACCGTCGTCGACAACCAGGACACGGTGGAGATCCACGTCTTGCAGGGTGAGCGCGAGATCTCGAAGGAGAACAAGTCCCTCGGTCGATTCGAGCTGGTGGGTATTCCGCCGGCACCACGCGGCGTACCGCAGATCGAGGTGACCTTCGCCATCGACTCGAACGGAATCGTCAACGTGTCGGCGCGGGACATGGCGACCAACCTGTCTCAGAGTGTGCAGATCAACCCCGCCGGGGGCCTCAGTCAGGAAGAGGTCGCGCGGCTGGTGGAAGAGGCCGATGCCAACGCCCAGGCGGATCGCCACCGGCGCGAGATTCGGCAGCTCAAGAATCGCCTCGAAGGGTTGATTTACAACAACCAGCGGGTGTTCGATCAGTTCCGCAGCATGCTGCAAGAAGGCGATCGGCAGCACATCCACGAGGTGTTGATCCAGGCCCGCAGCGCGCTGTCGAAGGAGGAGCGGGGCGAGCTCGAGGTCGCCATGTACGACCTCAACTCAATCTCTCGCACCCTCTCCGAGGTGATGCTGAATTCGACCGACAGCTAGATTCCCGACGGGAATCGGCCCGGTTCGATCTTTTTTCTGGAATTTCGTCCGCCCCACGATTCGAGGGCGGCTGAGTGAGTCGACGCGATATGGCTTCGAAACGTGACTACTACGAGGTGCTGGGCATCGAGCGCGGCGCCAACGATCAAGAGATCAAGTCCGCCTACCGCAAACTGGCGGTCAAGTACCACCCGGATCGCAATCCCGGAGACACCGAGGCGGAGGATCGCTTCAAGGAGGCGACGGAGGCTTACTCGGTGCTGTCGGACGCCGATAAGCGAGCTCGCTACGACCGCTTTGGCCACTCCGGTGTGGGCGGCGGCGGAGCCGGTGCCGGGGGCTTCGATCCCACCATCTTCGCCGACTTCTCGGACATCTTGGGTGACATCTTCGGCCTCGGCGGCAACCGGCGGCGCGGTCCGCGGGCGCCGCGCCGCGGTGCCGATCTGCGCTACGACCTGGTGCTGAGCTTCGAGAAGGCAGCCTTCGGAACGCCCGAGAAGCTGCGCATTCCGCGCCTCGAGACCTGCGACACCTGCGAGGGCTCCGGGAGCGCCGGCAAGGAGCCGCCCAAGGCCTGTGCCACCTGCGGTGGCCACGGCCAGGTGCGCTTCAACCAGGGCTTCTTCTCGGTGGCGCGGACCTGTCCTCAGTGTGGTGGACAGGGCACCTTGGTGACCGACCCCTGCATCGCCTGTCGCGGCGAGGGGCGCCGCGAGCAGGAGCGCACTCTGGAAGTCAACATTCCCGCCGGCGTCGAGGACGGCTCGCGTTTGCGTCTCACCGGTGAAGGCGAGCACGGACGCTTCGGCGGCCCGCCGGGAGACCTCTTCGTGGTGATCGGCGTCGAGCCTCACGAGCATCTGCGGCGCGAGGGGCCACACGTCTTCAGCCGCCTCCCCATCAGCTACCCGCAGGCGGTGCTGGGGGCTACCTGCGAGGTCGAGACCCTGCATGGCAAGGTCTCCCTCGAAGTGCCATCCGGCACCGAGCACGGGCGCGAGTTCCGCATGCGCGGCAAGGGCATCGAGCGCCTCGACCGCGCCGGTCGCGGCGATCACATGGTGCGGATCGAGGTGGAAGTGCCGCGGCTGCGGGACCTCAACGAAGAGGAGGTCGACCTGCTGCGGCGTCTGGCCGAGATCTCCGGCAGCAAGGTCGGAGATGGCCAGACGGTGCTCGACAAGGTCAAGAAGAAGGTCTTCGGCTAGCGGCGGCGACGCTGCGAGAGCCCGCCCCGGCGGCGGCCGATGAGCGACTACCAACAATTGCGATTTCAGCTGCCTCCGGCCCTCGAAGAGGAGCTGGTGGCCTGGCTGTGGGATCACGGCACCCTGGGAGTTCAGTGCGACTCCGTGGGCTCCGACCTGATGCTCACCGCCTACTTTCCGCGACAGGCGGCGCCGGCGGTGGATGCCGTCTGGCAAGCGCGAGGCGTCCGGCTGGCGGAGACGCGGGCCTTTGCAGACCAGGATTGGCTCGCCACCTACTGGGCTCTGGCGGTGCCCTTCGAGGTCGGTCGCGGTTTCGTGATCGATCCGCGGGATCCTGCCGCCGGTTTGGACCGTCCTCCGGCGACGGCCGATCGGTCGTCCGGGCGATCGCTCTTGCGGATCCCGGCCCGTGAGGCCTTCGGCGTCGGCAGCCACGAGACCACTCGCCTGGCCATCGCGTTGCTCGAAGACGCCGGCTGCGCAGGGGCTCGGGTCCTCGATGTCGGCACCGGCAGCGGAATCCTCGCCTTCGCCGCCGAACGCCTCGGGGCCGCTGCGGTGGTGGCTTTCGACCTCGATCCGGTAGCGATGATCCACGCTCGCCACAACGCTTCCCTCAACCATTGCGCGCCGCGCTGTTTCGCCGGCTCGGCCGCCGCTCTGGGGGCCGCGACCTTCGATCGCCTGGTGATCAACGTCCTGCCGGAACGCATCGACGCGGATCTCGCCGGACTCGTGGCTCGTTGTCGCGACGGTGCCGAGGTGATCCTCTCCGGAGTGCTCACGGTTCGTCGCGACGAAGTCTTGGCGCGCTGGCGCGGCCTCGGCTTCGAGCCCGCCGGCGAGCGCACCGACGGTGACTGGATCGCTTTCCGACTGCGATGACCACGGGGCGACCATGATCACCACCCTCGTCGACCCCGAAGAGCTGGCGGCCGAGGAGGCGGTCATCGAGGGCGACCGCTACCGTCACCTGTTTCGCGCCCGCCGTCTGCCGGTGGGGGCCGCCCTGCGTCTCACCGACGGCCACGGCCGGGCCCGCTGGGGAAAGGTCGCGGCGGTCGACAAGACGAGCGCCCGCGTCGCCTTGGGCGACGCCGCTCCGGGGCACGAGGCCGCTCGCCGCGTCGAGCTGCTGGTCTCGCCCTTTCGCCGCGAGCGCGCCGCCTGGCTGGTGGAAAAGGCCACCGAGCTCGGCGTCGCGGCGGTGCGCTTCCTCGCTACCGAGCGCGCCGCCCGCGACCTGCGGCCCAAAGACTTCGATCGCCTGCGCCGCGTCGCCGCCTCGGCCCTCGAACAAAGCCATCGCTCCCGGCTCCCGGAGATCACCGGCGTCCATGACTGGCAAGAGCTCTCGGCCCTCGCGGCCTTCGCCGATCCCAAGAGTCGCTGGCTCCTCGATACCACCGGAGCCTCCCCGCCAGCGGTCGCCGATGCCGCCCCCGCCGTTCTCCTCATCGGCTCCGAAGGCGGCTGGTCCGACGCCGAGCGCCAACACCTCGCCGACCAGCCCTGGCATCGCGTCTGCTTCGGCGAAAGAGTCCTCAGAGTAGAAACCGCCGCCCTCGCCGGCGCGGCCTTACTCCTCTGCCGCTGACAAGGTCCGTCGGAACCTTCTAGAGGATTTGCCGAAAGATAAAGGTCATCATGGTAATAATAAATCGGCCATGATGGGTGTTATGATTCGGCCATGGGCCGAGTTGACCTCTTTGTTCCTCCGGAGCTAACGAGCTCCGAGACCTCTGTGCTGGCTCATGTCGATGAGCTGAAGCGCCAGATGGTTTATCGCTTTCAGCCCAAGCGCTGGTTTGGGTTGCTGCGACGCAATACCTTTGCCACGGCGGTCCGGGCCTCCAACAGCATCGAGGGTATTGTCGTTTCGGTAGACGATGCCGTGGCCGCCGTCGAGGGCGAAGAGCCGATCGACGAGAAGTCAGAGAACTGGTTTGCCGTCGCCGGATACCGGCGAGCCATGACGATGGTCCTACAGCAAGCCGGGGTGCCCTACTTCGAGTACTCGGTCGGCTTCCTCAACTCGTTGCACTTCATGATGCTCGATTTCGATCTGGTGAGGCGACCGGGCAATTGGAGAACCGGGCCGATTTTCGTTGTCGATGGTGAACGAAACGAGATCGTCTACGATGCGCCGCCGGCAGAGTCTCTGAGCGATTTGATGCAGGCGCTGATCGAGGATTTACAGAGGCACGAGGATCTTCATCCGGTGGTGAAGGCGGCCATGGCCCACCTCAATCTGGTCATGATTCATCCCTACTCGGATGGCAACGGCAGGATGGGACGCTGCCTTCAGAGCCTGGTTCTCGCCCGCTCCGGAGTCCTCCATCCAGCTTTTGCGAGCGTCGAAGAGTATCTCGGCCGCAATACCCGCGACTATTACCGCGTCCTGGCCGAGGTTGGCCAGGGCCGCTGGAATCCGATGCGAGACACCCGAGCTTGGATTCGCTTCATGCTGACGGCTCACTACCGTCAAGCCACGACTCTGATGAGGCGCTCGACCTTTTATCAGCAGCTCTTCGACGTGCTGGATGAGGCTGCAGAGCGACTTGATCTTCCCGAGCGAACCGTTCAGGCGATGGCCGATGCGGTTCTCGGGGCAAAGGTCAGAAACGCCACCTATCGCAAGCTGACCGATGTCTCCATGCGGGCCGCGGGGAGGGATCTCGGCCTCCTGGTCGAGGCAGGCTTCCTCGAGCCCATGGGAAAGAAGCGAGGCCGTTACTACCTGGCGGCGCCGAGCCTCTTCGAACTCACCCGAGCCGTGCCTCGTCCGGCTCCTGTCGACGACCCCTTCGAAAGCCTGGAAAAGGGAGAGCTTTCGTTCGAGTCTTGAAGGATCGCTGACCAGTTTCTCCCCTGCACCCGTCGGTCCGAGAAGGTCGCGTCGGCGGTCTGGAGCGCAGCCTGAGCCCGCGTCCGAGGTCTTGGGGAGTCCGGGCTTCCGGGCCGTGGAGGAAAAGCGGAGGCATCTGTCTGAGCCGCAGGCGAGTTGTGCCTCCGCCCGCAACGGGCCGGTGGAAAGTCCGAGCTGGTGCGACGGGGGCGGTTCGGCGGAGCGGAGGGCCGTCGATGCGACCTTCCCGCGCCAGTCGATCTGGAAAACTCCACCGCCCCCTTGTCGACCTTCTTGCCGGGTGCCCCTGGCCGGGCGCCCCTGGGCGGGCCCCTCTGGCCGGGCGCCCCTGGACGTCGTTTTCGGCGACCTGCTAGCATCGATATTTGTTCATATTCTCTACCGGCGGAGGCTCTCATGAATATCAATGATCTGCTGAAAATGGCGGTCGAGCGGAAGGCATCGGATCTCCACCTCAAAGTGGGGAGCCACCCGGTCATCCGGATCGACGGCGACCTCCACCAGCTCAACGAGATCAAGCGCTTGATGCAAGAGGACACCATCGCGATGGCGTTCTCGATCATGAACGCGCGCCAGAAGCAGCGCTTCAAAGAAGACCTCGAGATCGACATCGCCTACTCCGTGCCGGGTCTCGGCCGCTTCCGCTGCAACATCTTCCAGCAGCGCGGCACCGTCGGCCTGGTGCTGCGCGTCATCCCGGCGCGCATCCTGGGAATCCGCGAGCTCATGCTGCCGCCGGTGCTCGAGAAAATCTGCGAAGAGCGCCGTGGCCTGGTGCTCTGCACCGGCACCACCGGCTCCGGAAAGTCGACCACCTTGGCGGCGATGATCGACTACATCAACGCCTCCCGCACCGAGCACATCATCACCATCGAGGACCCCATCGAGTTCCTCCATCGCGACAAGCGCTCGATCTGCAACCAGCGCGAGATCGACGTCGACACGCGCGCCTTCTCGAGCTCCCTGCGCGCCGCCCTGCGTCAGGACCCGGACGTCATCCTGGTCGGTGAGATGCGTGACTACGAGACCATCGAAACCGCCCTGCTGGCGGCCGAAACCGGCCACCTGGTGTTCTCCACCCTGCACACCCTGGATGCCACCGAGACCATCAACCGCATCATCTCGGTCTTCCCGCCGCATCACCAGAAGCAGATCCGCATCCAGCTCGCCCAGGTGCTCAAGTCGGTGATCTCCCTGCGCCTGGTGCCGCGGGCCGACGGCATCGGCCGAGTGCCGGCGGCGGAGGTGATGATCGCGACGCCCTACATCCGCGACTGCGTCGAGAACAAGGACAAGAACAAGTTCATCCGTGAGCAGATCTCCCTCGGCACCAGCCAGTACGGCATGCAGACCTTCGACCAGTCCCTCTACCAGCTCTACCGCAACGGTCTGATCACCCTCGACGAGGCGCTGCGACGGGCGACCAATCCGGACGAGTTCCGGCTCAAGATCCAGGGCGTCCAGTTCACTGCCGACATCTCGCGCGAAGAGATGGAAGAGTCGCTGCAGAACCAGGAAGGGGATCTGCTCACCGAAGAGTCGCCCTTCGAAATCGAGCGTTGAGCGACCGCGAGGACGCGCCACGCGCCTGCCTGCAGAAAGCTGTCGATCTGCTCGCCCGGCGGCCGCATTTTCGGGCTCAGCTCGCCGCCAAGCTCGCCGGCCGAGGGTTCGACGAAGAGATTGTCGGAGCTGCCCTCGAGCGTCTCCAGGAGCTCGGCTATCTCGATGAGCGGCGCACCGTCGAGGACTTCGTGAGCCGGCGCCTCGAGCGCTCGGCAGTGGGGTCGCGGCGGCTGCGGGCCGACCTCTTGCGGCGTGGCGCGGCGGCCGATGTGGTCGATGCCGTGCTGGCCGAACATCGCGACAGCGACCGCCCCGACGCGGTCCGTCAGGCGGCCGCTGCCTGGCTCGCCCGCGGCAAGCGCGATCCGCGAGCGCTGGCGCGCTTTCTCGACCGCCAGGGCTTCCCGGGCCATGCTATCTTCGAGGTCGTTCGCGAGCTCGAAGCGGACCTGTCCTGACCGCTCGCGATCCGACCCATTCGATAGCAGTTCCCCCATTCGACAGTAGGTCCTCCCTGCGACAGTGGATTGGTGATGAAGAGTCAAGAGATCCGTACCCGATTTACCCAGTTCTTCGAGGATCACGGCCACCGTGCCGAGGCCAGTGCGCCGCTGGTGCCCCATGGCGATGCCACCTTGCTGTTCACCAATGCCGGCATGGTGCCGTTCAAGGATTTCTTTCTCGGCGCCGCCACGCCGCCGTCGCCGCGCGCCGTGTCGGTGCAGAAGTGCCTGCGCGTCTCCGGCAAGCACAACGACCTCGAGAACGTCGGGCCGAGCCCGCGTCACCACACCTTCTTCGAAATGCTGGGCAACTTCTCCTTCGGGGACTACTTCAAGGAGGAGGCGATTCGCCTCGCCTGGAAGCTCGTGACCGAGGTCTGGGAGCTGCCGCCGGAGCGCCTCTTCGCCTCCGTCTTCTTCGAGGACGACGAGGCCTTCGACCTGTGGCGCAAGCTCTCGACCCTGCCCGAGGAGCGCATCGTGCGCTGTGGCCACAAGGACAACTTCTGGGCGATGGGCGAGACCGGGCCCTGTGGGCCGTGCAGCGAGATCTTCGTCGATCTCGAGCCGGAGGCACCGGCGGTGCCCTTCGCCGAGGGCGACGCCAGCGGCCGCTACCTCGAGATCTGGAATCTCGTCTTCATGCAGTTCGACCGCGATGGCGAGGGCGTGCTCCACCCGCTGCCGAAGCCGTCCGTCGACACCGGCTCGGGCCTCGAGCGGGTGGCCTCGGTGCTCGCCGGCGCGCGCTCGAACTACGCCACCGACCTGTTCCAGCCGGTGTTGCGGGCCGCTGCGACCCTCGCCGGCACCGAGTATCAGGAGGCCAGCGGGACCTCCCTGCGGGTGATCGCCGACCATCTGCGAGCGGTGACCTTCCTGCTCGCCGATGGCGTCATCCCGAGCAATGAAGGGCGCGGCTATGTGCTGCGCCGTATCCTGCGTCGGGCGGTGCGTCACGGCATGCGCCTGGGCTTCGAAGAGCCCTTTCTGCATCGCCTGGTGCCGATCCTCGGTGAGGTGATGGGACCGGCCTATCCCGAGCTCGGGGCCACCGAGTCGGCGTCCGTGGCGACCGTCCAGGCGGAGGAAGAGAAGTTCCTGGGGACGGTGGCGAGCGGCGCGCGGCAGGTCCAGGAGGAGATCGAGAAGGCTCGCCGGGAGGGCGAGTCGGTGCTCGCCGGACCGCAGGTATTCCGCCTTTACGACACCTATGGTCTGCCCCTCGAGGTGATTCGCGAGATCGCCGAGGAGGAGCGTTTCCGTCTCGACGATGGCGGCTTCGAGGAGGCCCTCGAGGGGCAGCGGGCGCAGTCGCGCCAGGCCTCCGATACGGGCGGCCAACGGCTCGGCGAGCTACGCCGCCTTGTCGAGGGTGAGAGCGAGACGGTGTTTTCCGGCTATCGCGATCTCGAAGTCCAGGACGCTCGAGTTTTGCGCACCGTCCGCTTGGCCGATGACGCGATGCAGCGCGCCGACCTGCAGGCCGGCGATGACGGCGTGGTGGTGGTGGACCGCACGCCCTTCTATGCCGAGTCCGGCGGCCAGGTGGGGGACCGCGGCGCGATCACCTGGGACGGTGGCCACGGCACGGTGACCGACACCAAGAAGGATCGCGGTCTGTTCTTCCACTTCGTGCGCGTCGCTGCCGGCTCCCTGGCGCCGGATCAGAGCGTCACCTTGACGGTGGCGCCGCAGCATCGGTCACCGACAGAGCGGCATCACACGGCGACCCACCTGCTGCACGCGGCCTTGCGCAACACCCTCGGCGAGGGGGTGCGCCAGGCCGGCTCCCTGGTGGCGCCGGATCGCCTGCGCTTCGACTTCACCCACGGCAGCCCCCTGTCCGAGGAGGAGAAGGACACCATCGAGGCCGAGGTCAACGACTGGGTGCTGCGAGCCTGCCCGACGCAGATCGTCGAGGATCGCGACTTCGACGAGGCGGTGGGGGCCGGGGCGATGGCGCTCTTCGGCGAGAAGTACGGCGAGCGCGTCCGGACCGTCGAGATTCCCGGCTTCAGCCTCGAGCTCTGCGGCGGCTGTCATGTCGCCAATACCGGCGAGATCGGGCCCTTCGTGTTGACCTCTGAGCGCGGTACCGCCTCGGGCGTGCGCCGCATCGAGGCGATCGTCGGCCAGCCGGCCTTGGACCTCTTGCGCCGGCGCGACCGGCAGCTCGCCGCCGCCGAGGAGTCCCTCGGGGTGAGCGGCGAGCGCGTCGGCGATGAGATCGCCGAGCTCAAGGCGCGCCTCAAGGAGGCCCGCGACGAAGCCTCCAAGCTGCGCCTCGAAATGCTCTCCGGCGGCGCCGGTGGTGGCGGTGCCGGTGGCCCTGAGGATGTCGAAGGCGTCGCCGTCCTGGTGCAGGAAGTGCCGCCGGCTCCGACCAACGAGCTGCGCAATATGGCCGACACCCTGCGCAGCAAGGTGGGCTCCGGGGTGGTCGTTCTGGGCACCCGCGGCGAGGGCAAGGTCACCCTCATCGTCGCCGTCACCGAGGACGTCAAGGAGCGGGTCAAGGCCGGCAACCTGGTGCGTCGCCTGGCACCGATCGTCGGTGGCGGTGGTGGCGGCCGGCCGGACTTTGCGCAAGCTGGCGGCAAGCAGCCGGAAAAGCTCGAAGAGCTGCTGGCGGCGGCTCCGGACGCGGTGCGCCAAGAGCTCAGCGCCTGATCCTCGACCCTCGCCTGCTGTCTTCTACAGCGGTGATTCGGCAGCTCGGGACTTCCGCAGCCTGCCGCCCCTCAGCGGATTTTCACCATCCGCAGGGCGTACTCGACGGGCCGGCCCTCGAGGGTCTCGACCACGAGTTGATAGGTACCGGTGGGTTCTAGGCTGAGCGGACCCTCGTCCGAGCCATCGCTGGTGAAGACCGTCCCACCGGTCGGGTCGACGAGGCGGTAGCGGGCCCGGGCGCTCGCCGAGAGGACGTCAAAGAAGACCAGCGAAGGTGCGGTCACCTCGAGGCGATAGCGGTTGGCTTCGCCGCCGGTCACGGTGCCCGCGCGGCTTTCGCCGAAAGCGAGGGCCGGGGCGCCATCGGCGGCCGGAGGTGTCGCCGAGCCGGACTCCGGCGGCGCGATGTCTCGGGGAACGATCGCCCTCTGGCGTTGCCGTCCCGGGATGGTGGTCGCGGCCTTTTCGGATCGCTCCGTCGGCGATTCCACGATCGGCGAAGAGCTGCGAGCGGATTTCGTTTTCGTGGCGGTCGCTGGGCTCGTTGCAGTGGCCGCAAGAGCGCCGGCCCTCGGGTCGCGCGAGGCGGATTGGTTTGCGGCCGGTGCCGGGGCGACGGTTGACGTGGCAGCGTCGAGGGTGGCGGAGATCTCGTCTTCACGACCCTGGGAAGTCAGCCAGAAGATCAATCCCGTGGGATCTGATTGCAGGCGGTCCAGGATGGCGAAGACCTCGTCCTCGAGGGTGCCCTGGCCGACGTCCTCGAGGGTAAAGCCTGACTTGGCGAGCTGATCGCTGTAGAGCTGCTGCGCGAAGTCGATCTCGCGGCCGAGGATGGCCCGCGCTGCGCCGCCCGCGGGACCCTCGGAAGAGGGCTGACGGGCATTTTCGACGGCCTCCCGGAAGGCATCCTCGACGCGTTCGGCGACGGCTTCGACCTGCTCCTGGGCTTGCGCCATGGTCGAGCCTTGGCGGCGGAAATGCTCCTTCAGGGCGCTGTCGAAGGGCATGCTGCGGAAGGAGCTCCCCAGCCGCTCCTCCATCGCCTCGATGTGCCGCTGCTGGATCTGCCGAGCCATCTCCGTGTCGACCTGACCGCCTTCGCCGATCTCCCGCCGCCAGGTCGACAAATAGCCACCCAGGCCGCGGTCTGGAGATGCTGCCGCGGCCACCCGCCGGGCTGCCTCGACAAGCTTCGCCTCGCCGAGCTCGTCGGCCTGGGTCCGGT
Source organism: Acidobacteriota bacterium (assembly GCA_039028635.1). Lineage (NCBI taxonomy): Bacteria > Pseudomonadati > Acidobacteriota > Acidobacteriota bacterium. The sequence continues at coordinate 4,963 of JBCCHV010000004.1, read as the reverse complement.
AGGTGTCGAGGGCCAGCTCGAGACGCCGTAGGGGGTGGTCGGCCTCTTCACCCTGGGCGATCAAGGCGAGGGCCAGACCCCTCGGGTCGTCGGCGGCGGCGAAGAGCTCGAAGGTTCGAAGCTCTTCTTCGAAGGGCTGCCAGTCGCTGTCTCGGCCGCGGCCGGCGAGCAGTCGTGGAATGCCGTGCTCGCTCTGGTGGGCGAGGGCGGCGAGCAGCACCGGTTCGTCGATGACGCCGACGAGCTTGCGATAGCGCTCGCTGGCGTCGCCCGAGCCGACCTTTCCCAGGGCTTCGAGCAGGCGTCGTCGCTGGGCTTCGGCGTCGAGGTCGCCGCGAGCGATCTCGAGAGCGTCCGCCCACAGCGTGATCGGTCCGAGTTCGAGGGTGACGCAGTCCAGCAGGAAAGTGGTCTTGCGGTCTTGCAGCACCGGATCCCCAACGCACTCCGCCTGTGGGTCGTCGGCGGCCGCGAAGGCTCGGGCCACGGCGTCGTGGGCCTGTGTCCCATGACGCTCGAGACGTGCCCGATGGGCGGCTTCGGCCCACGGCCACGGCGCTTTGGTGGCGCGTCGGATGAGATAGATGGCGTAGAGGGTTGGATCGTGGCGGGTCGCTACCCAGTCGAGGGCCTGCGGCCGGCGGCCCCGAGCGATGACACGGCTCGGGTCGTAGGGGCCCCGAGGCTCGGTTTCAGGAACCAGGCGTTGCGCACGAGCTGCCTCCGCCGCCCGTCCAAAGGCGTCCTCGCCCACCAGCCGGTGCATCGCCTCGACCTGATCGAGGGCGGCGGCGATGTCGTCCTGAGCGCGGGTCGCGAGCAGCCAGCCGGTGACGAACTGGCGCGGGTCGTCCGAGCCCAGCGGGGTGTTTGGATTGCGGAACAGGTACTCGGCCAGGCTGCGACATTCGACGTACTCCGCATAGCTCTCTCTGCCGGCCACGAGGGTGGCGGGAAAGTCGAAGTCATGCTTTGGCCAGAGGTTCTTGAGGTGTCCGACCCAACCTTCGAAAGAGCCGGTGCAGAACCGGTGGACCTCCTCGAGTTGGCCGCGACCGCCGGAGAAGAGGGTCGACAGGCTGTCCATCAGGGTGCCGAGCTCGGCCTTGTCGGGCCCTCCGATGCCGCCGGCGATGTGGTTGATCCACTCGATGCCGAGGGTATGGAAGTCACGCTCCCAGAGTGCCTTGAAGTAGCGCTCCTCGAGCTCCCTCGGTGGCTCTCCGGTGAGCGCTGCCGCCCAGTATTCGCGGCGGGCCGTCTCGATGTCTTGTTGGATGCGCTCTTTGTCGAGGACGTAGGCCCCCATCTGACGACCCACCTGCTCCCACATGGCCCGTCCGCGAGCGTTTTGCTGCGCCCGCTGGAGGGCTTGTCCATAGGTCCGTCCAAAGCCGATGCCTTGGGCAGATACCGGTGGCGCCGGGAAGCTGGTCAGCAGGATGAGCCCGCAAGCCAGGAGTACCAGAGAGCGTTGCATCGTCGGGGCCGGCCTTTCCCGCGGTGGTTTCGGGACCTCAGCGGGGACTCTGCCGCTCTGTCGTCTGAGGGCTGTACCGCGATTGCTTGGTTTCGAGGTTCAAGGATATCCGAGTCAGGTGGTTGCGGACTCTCTCCTTGATTATCTAGGGGAAGGGGTTTATGCTCTCTCCTAGATAAACAAGGGGAGGGTTCGATGGCCAAGTCCAATGATCTTCTGCAGGGTACCCTCGATCTGCTGATTCTGAAGACCGTTTCGCTGCAGCCGATGCACGGCTACGGCATTCTGCTGCGCCTGGAGCAGCTTTCCGGCGGTGCTCTCAATGTGCCGCAGGGATCCCTCTACCCGGCCCTCTATCGGCTGGTCCACCGCGGCTGGCTGGAGACCGAAATGGGGGTCAGCGAGAACAATCGCAAGGCCAAGTTCTACTCGCTGACCGCCGCCGGACGGCGCCAGCTCGAGGTCGAGGAACGCCAGTGGATGCGACTGTCGCAGGGGGTGGCGCTGGTGTTGAAGGCGGCTGGGGAGCCGGCGTGATGGGGCGCTTGTGGCGGTTCTTCTCGGTGGCGCGGCAGCGCGACCGCTTCGAGGCCGAGATGGCCGAGGAGATGGCCGATCACCTGGCGCGCCGGGCTGCCGATCTCGAGCTCGCCGGGTGGTCGCCGGCGCGGGCGCAGCGGCAAGCGAGGCTGGAGTTCGGCAGTGTCGAAGGCTTCCGCGAAGCCTGCCGCGAAGCGCGCTGGCTGCACCTGCTCGATGAGCTGCGGCGCAACCTCAAGCACGGTCTCCGGGTCCTGGCCCGCACCCCGGTGCTGACCGCCACGGTCACCCTCACCCTGGGCCTCGGAATCGGTGCCAACGTCAGCATCTTCAGTCTTCTCGACGCCGCCCTGTTGCGTCCGCTGCCCTATCCGGAGTCGGAGCGCTTGGTGCTGGTCGAGACCAAAGTCGGCCAGGACGGCGTGTCGTCGTCGAGCAATCTGTCGCAGAACGGGCGAACCTGGGAGGCGCTGGCGGCGGGCGTCGACCGCCTCGACCTGGCGGTGTTCTCGGACTGGTCGTCGGGCGCCAACGTGGTGGTCGACGGGCGGGCCGACTACCTTCAGCAGCAGCGCGTCGGGGCGGGATTCTTCCGGGTTCTGGGCGTCGACCCGCTGATCGGGCGGGAGTTCAGCCGCCGCGAAGACGTGCCCGGCGGTCCTCGCCTGGCGGTTCTCAGTCACCGCCTCTGGCAGCGCCTCTACCGCGGTCGTCCCGGAGCCCTGGGGGGCACCCTGCAACTCCGCGGCGAGGCTTACGAGATCGTCGGCGTCATGCCGGCCGACTTTCGCACCGGGGTCGACGCCGACCTCTGGACGCCGCTGAGGCCTTCACCGGAGGGCGAGGGAGAGGGCGAGAACTACATGATTCTCGGTCGCCTGCGGGACGGCGCGACCCTCGAGTCCGCCGGCGATCAGCTACGGGCGATCGGTGCGCCGGCCCTGGCGGCCCTGCGAGCTCCTGCCGGGCGGCAGGTCTGGCTCGCCCTCGAGTCGCTGCAGCATGGCGTCGGGCGGGAGGTCGCGCCGCGATTGATGTTCACCTGGCTGGGAGCGTGGCTGCTGCTCGGGGTGTGCTCCTTCAACGTCACCGGGTTGGTGCTGGCGCTGGCGGCGCGCCGGTCGCGCGAGATGGCGACGCGTAGTGCTCTGGGAGGAGGCCGTGGCGCGATCTTCCGGCAGATGCTCACCGAGGGCCTGGTGCTGTGTGTCCTCGGTGGCGGTCTCGGTGTCCTCCTGGCGGCCCTCGGCGTGCGTTGGCTGGGAGCTACCCTGAGCGGATCCATGGGGTTGTGGCAGCCGTTGGCCCTCGATAGCCGGGCCCTCGCCCTGGCGCTGCTCCTGACCCTCTTCGCCCTGCTCGTGACCGGTCTCTATCCGGCGCTGGCGGGCTCTCGGCACCACGCCCGACAGGATGCGACGCGGGTTGCGGGCCAACGCAACCTGTCGTCGCGGCGGCTGCTGGTGACGGCTCAGCTGGCCCTGGTGGTGGCGCTGCTGGTCGGGGCCGGGCAACTCCTGCGGACGGTGCTCCACCTGCAGGGCCTGACGCCGGGATTCGATGCCGACGGCTTGGTGGCCGCGACCGTCTCGCTGCAGGATGCGCGCTATGGCGAGCCGGTGGCGGCGGATCGCCTGCTGCAGTCGGTGGCGACTCGCGTGGCCGCCGATCCGGCGATCGAGATCGCGGCGGCGGGCCTCAATCTGCCCTATGAACGCCCCCTGAACATGTCGTTCTCGTGGCCAGCGGAGGATGAGCGTCACATCACCAACCTGACCTACGTCACGCCGGGGTACTTCGAAGCCTTGCGAGTTTCTCTCCTCGCGGGGCGATACCTCGACTCCCGGGATGGTGCGTCGGCTTCGCCCACGGCGGTGGTCAACGCCGCCTTCGTGCGCACCTATCTCGGTGATCGCGAGCCCCTCGGAGCGAGGCTGAGGATCGCCGGCGCCGAGCGTCGGATCGTCGGCGTGGTCAGCGACACTCGGCAGACCCCGGGCTGGGGAGAGGACGAGCCGTTGGGGCACCGGGCGGCGATCTTCGTCACTTTGGCGCAGACCGCCGGACCCTTCCTCGAGCTGGTCCATAGTTGGTTCGAGCCCAGTTGGGTGGTGCGGCCGCGGGCCGGCGCCGTCGACGTCGAAGGAAAACTGCGCGCCGCCGTGACGGCGGTCGATCCGCAGCTTCCCCTGGCTGCCGTGCGCAGCATGAGCGCGGTGCGCGATCAGGTTCTGGCTCGGCAGCGCCTGCAGGCGTCCCTCCTCGGTTCCGCCGCCGGCGGGGCGTTGATCATCGCCGCCGTCGGCCTCGGTGGCCTGATCGCGGCCTCCGTCGCGGAGCGGCGGCGGGAGCTCGGCATCCGCCTCGCCCTCGGGGCTTCGCCTTGGCAGGCTCTCGGCGAGGCGGTGCTGCCGGGGCTGCGCCTGGCCGTCCAAGGACTCCTCTGGGGGCTGCCGTTGGCCCTCGCTCTCGCCTACGGCCTGCGGGCCTTGGTTCACGGAGTCGGTCCGTGGGATTTGGTCACCTATGGCTGGGTGGCGGCGATTCTGGTGGCCGCCGCCGGGCTCGCCAGCCTGCTGCCGGCGCTGCGGGTGCTGCGCTTCGATCCCGCCCAGCTCCTGCGCGCCGACTAGCAGGCTGCTGAAAAAGCCGCGTGGCGGCTTCTTCAGCGCCTGCTGTTGTCTCAGGGGGGCTCAAGGCGCCCCCCTCGCCCGCACGCACATGTCGTGCGGGCTCACCCCCGCCCTCGGCGCCCCAGGGCGCCGCCTCGCGGCTTCGCGCTCGGGAGCCGTGTGCGGAAGTAGCACACGGCTGCTTTGTTGACGGATTGCCTTGGTCTACAGCCGCTCCTGTCGCCCGCACGCACATGTCGTGCGGGCTTACCCCCGTCCTCGGCGCCCCCCGGGCGCCGCCGCGCCCCGGAGGCGCGGGGTGTCGGGCCGG